>JANMIV010000338.1:0-3805 GCA_031375995.1 Bacteroidota bacterium | reverse complement strand
TTTGGGTTTTTTTAAAAATATTATCTTTTATCCTCTAAAAAATCGACTCCATTTGACTCGTTATCATTTTTATTTGTTGACACTTTTTCTTTTAAGAGTAAACTATCAAATACAGAGATATCACTACTTAACATTTTGAATAACATTACACTTAAGGGTAATTGAAAAAATAAGGTATCATCAAGTGCTGAAAGAGCCTGTACAGCTTTTGAAGGATCATAATTTGCTTGAATTACTATATTTAAAGCAAATCCATCTGCCTCATATTCATTTTCTTTAGAATGAGATAAGTAGCGATATATTCTACCTACTTTGTTTTCTGCATTTATTTCCTGTTTGATTACTTCTTTATCTCTGGTTATTTCTTTCAAAGCATGCTGTTTTTTAATATGAGCAAACTCATGAGCAATAATAAAAGCTAACTCAGCTTCATTAGTAAGGTTTAAAAATAACCCTTGATTAATAAAAATACTACCATCTAAAAAAGAGATAGCATTAGCTGACAAATTTTTTACCACATAAACTCTAATTTTTCCAGACAAATTCTTGTCGTTAACCAATAACTTAGCAGCAAGTTGGTTTACATATTGTTGTATGGATTCATTATTAACTAAACGTCCGTTTTCAAAATATTCTGCTTTTTCGAGTGCAGTATTCGAAATGATTTCTTTGGCTTTACCTTTATCGAACCCAACGGGGAAATTAATACTTTCCTCTACTTCCGAATAATAATTCCTTCGTTCTTTATTTGGCTGTCCATTGGTATTTGAAATGGCAAACAAACCAATCACAATTTGCAGAATAACTATCTGTATATTTTTCATATTTTAAACTCTGTAAGCAAATGTATAAAAAAAAAAAATATCCACCATTTAACAAACTAATAAATTTTTAACCAGTTAGTTAATCAAGAAAAAGTTGCATTTATTACTTGATTCCTGCATTACTCTCTATTATTTTTTTAACTCTTGGTTGTAAAAACCAAATGCCTATTGGCAAGAATAATATTAAAAAAAAGTCTCCTAAATAGTCTCCCAAACTTGCCTTTTTACCCAACTCAATGGTTTTGATAGTTTTTGCAGGAAAAGCCAATACATGTAGCATAGCATAAAAAGCATAAAAGAAAGGAATGGCGCTGAACCCAGTAGCTTTCCACTGTCCCCCTTCCAGAATAATAGAGGAAAAAATTCGTAAACCTATAAAAAAAAATACGTTAAACATGAAAAGTCCTACGTTTAATACTATTTTTTTAGGTAGATAATCTTGTAAGTAAATAGCAACGCTAAAAGGATAGAGCAAATACATACCTAATCCACCTATAACTAATAATTGATTTATAAGCGTACTTTCACTTAATTGACTAAGAAAAACTCCCAACACACTTACAAGAAAAATGACCCAAACTGGTAATGTTAAAAATGCTCTCATATTTTAAAAAAATAAGCCTTACAATAAATTATGCAACAGTAAATCCATTTACTCCAAGTATTTCTGTCAATTGTGTGGTAATCGTTTCTTTATTATCGTGCGTTTCCGCTCTGTAATGTGGAACCCCATTTACACCAAAAGATATGGCTAATTGTTCAGTTGACTCAGGTGCTATCAAATACTGACTTGTTTCAAAATTAGCATGGGGAGTCAAGCCCAATTTGGTGGCATATTTGTTTGCTTCATTTATTATTTGACTGCACAATTCATAACTGGCTTCACTCAAAGGTTTCCCATTGCTTAAACGTGTGTATATTTCACCTAGCTTCTTATCAGTAATGGCATAACCCCAAGCACTGTGTTTTATGCCCAAGCACATCAAATCTATATGGTAGCTGCCAATAATATAGTTTTTAGGCAGATGTTTTACTATTAGAATAGTTGCCCATCCTGTCTCTTGCCAATCTGTATTTAGGTAACAAGCCTTTATTTTTAAAGTTTGCCCACGATCCTTAATGTATTTTTCTGGTTTTATATGCTTTGTCATATTCTTATTGCTTTGTGTAAATTAAAACAGCCAAGCGGTTTGCTTGGCTGCTTATATACTATTCTTATTTATTGTTCTATTTACTTGTTGGACGCTTAATTTCTACTTCCTCATAAGCTTCCACAAAATCGCCTACTTTCATATCATTGAAGTTGGCAATTGTCAATCCACAATCAAACCCGTACGCTACTTCTTTTACATCATCTTTGAAACGTTTCAATGATGAAAGTTCGCCTGTATGCACTACAACTCCATCGCGTATTAAGCGTATTTTAGAATTACGGAATACCTTACCATCAGTAACCATACAACCTGCCACCGCCCCAACTTTAGTAATTTTAAATACTTCACGTATTTCAATATTACCTGTAATTTTCTCTTCCATCTTAGGTGTATGCATACCCTCAATGGCTGATTTAATCTCGTTGATAGCATTGTATATAATTGAATACATACGAATATCAATAGCTTCATTTTCTGCTAATTTTCTAGCTTGAGGTGAAGGACGCACTTGGAAGCCAATAATAATAGCATCTGAAGCTGAAGCCAACATTACATCGCTTTCCGATATTTGACCAACTGCTTTGTAAATTACACTTACTTGTACTTCTTCCGTAGATAGTTTTATCAATGAATCGCTCAATGCTTCCACAGAACCATCCACATCCCCTTTTACAATTATTTTTAATTCTTTGAAATTACCAATAGCTAACCTACGTCCAATTTCATCTAAAGTGATATGCTTATTGGTACGCAAGCCTTGCTCACGTTGCAACTGCTTGCGTTTATTTGAAATCTCTCTCGCTTCCTGCTCCGTTTTTGTAATAATTAATTTGTCACCTGCTTGTGGTGCTCCATCAAAACCCAATACAACGGCAGGAGTTGAAGGACCTGCAAAAGCCATTTTCTTTCCACGCTCATCAAATAAAGCTTTTACCTTACCCGCATTGGTACCTGCTATAATTGGATCTCCCACGCGTAAAGTTCCATTTTGAACCATCAAAGTAGCCACGATTCCGCGTCCCTTATCCAATGAAGCTTCTATAATAGAGCCCACCGCTCTTCTGTTAGGATTTGCTTTTAAATCAAGTATTTCCGCTTCCAATAATACTTTATCTAATAAGAGATCAATATTTAATCCTTTTTTGGCAGATATTTCTTGGGTTTGGAATTTACCACCCCACTCTTCTACCAATATATTCATTTGGGCCAACTGCTCGCGAATACGCTCTACGTTAGCACCATCTTTATCTATTTTATTAAATGCAAAAACAATAGGCACTCCAGCAGCTTGTGCATGACTAATAGCCTCTTTTGTTTGAGGCATTACACTATCGTCAGCAGCAATTACCACAATTACTATATCTGTTATTTTAGCACCACGTGCACGCATTGCAGTAAATGCCTCGTGACCTGGTGTATCTAAAAATGCTATTTTTTTACCGTTGTCTAATGTTACTTCATAAGCCCCAACGTGCTGCGTAATACCTCCAGCTTCACCAGCAATTACATTGGCCTTACGTATATAATCCAATAATGAAGTTTTACCATGATCTACGTGACCCATTACCGTTACAATTGGAGCACGGTGAATTAAATCTGCTGGATCATCAATATCTTCTTCTACTGCTTCTTGTACTTCAGCACTCACAAAATCCACTTCAAAACCAAATTCCTCTGCTACAATGCTAATAGTTTCCGCATCCAAACGTTGATTAATGGAAACCATCATTCCTAAACTCATACAAGCAGAAATAATCTGAGTAATACTTAATTCCATCATTTTAGCCAATTCATTGGCCGTAACAAATTCAGTAACCTTTAATACCT
>JANMIV010000294.1:0-3955 GCA_031375995.1 Bacteroidota bacterium | reverse complement strand
GCACCAATATTTACATAGCTAGGCATTAAAATAACTCCTTTGGCCAAATAAGAACCATACCGAGCTATTGCATGTGGCACTACTCTTACTCCTAAGCTAGCATAATTGCGCTTAAGCAGCATCTTATCGTGAAATTCAAATGGACCAACTTCTATAGTCTCCATTTTTTGAATAGGGAAATAAAGAATCACCGCTTTTTTTACCCAATCATTTACTTGCCACCCATTGCTGGTTGGTTCTGCGGTTCTTAACAAGCCTTTGTCAAGTTGTTCAATTACTTCTCTTATGGCTTCTTGTACTTCGGCATTGTTTATTAATTCACGGTTTTCCCATGCCTTTTCTATAATGGATTTCAACATTTTTATATCAATTTAGTAGCTACAATAAAATGGCAATTAAATATGTTTTTCTGCATGGTAACTAGAGCGAACTAAAGCACCACTTTCTACATAATTAAAACCTTTGGAAAGCCCTACTTGTTTGTAATAATCAAATTGCGCAGGGGTAATAAATTCTTCTACTGCTATGTGCATTTTAGTAGGTTGTAGGTATTGTCCTAAGGTCAATACATCGCAGCCGTGCGCTACTAAATCGTCCATAATTTCAAATACTTCGTTTTCTGTTTCTCCAAGTCCAAGCATTACGCCACTTTTGGTTCTTCTGCCACGTTCTTTGGTTAGTTTTATTTGCTCCAAACTACGCTCATATTTGGCTTGCGGACGCACTTTTCTATATAAGCGTGGCACGGTTTCCATGTTGTGGCTTACCACTTCTGGTTTTTCATCAATTACTTGGTACAATAAGTCCCATTTGCGCAAAAAATCAGGAATCAAAGTTTCTATGGTAGTACTAGGATTATATTCTTTTACCAAGCGAATAGTATCAGCCCAAACTTGCGCCCCTTTATCAGGTAACTCGTCCCTATTTACAGAGGTAATTACTGCGTGTTTTACATTCATGAGCTTAATGGCTTCTGCAACACGTTTGGGCTCTTCTAAATCGTACGTTTTGGCTCTACCAGTAGCTACTGCACAAAATGAGCAACTGCGGGTACAAATATTACCCAAAATCATAAAAGTGGCCGTGCCTGCTCCCCAGCATTCGCCCATATTGGGGCAGTTGCCGCTTTCGCAAATAGTATGTAATTTATATTCATCAACCAATTGGCGTACCTTACGGTAGTTTTCGCCAGTAGGCAGTTTTACTTTTAACCAATTGGGCTTTTTTACTCTCGCCTCATTCAATACTGGTAATTCAATCATGCTTATTTATTCAATCAGTTTATATATGTTAGTTTTTCCAACCAAAGTTAAAGGCTATGTATAATCCAGGGAAAAATTGTGGGTTTTCTGCTTTGGCTACCATTGGCAGTGCTTCGTTAAAAGCGTCAAAAGTTATACCTGCTTCTAATGATTTGTATTCATCTGGATATTGTCCATAATCAATAGAAAGTCCTACTCTGCCAAACAATCCCGCTTTTACACTGGTTTCTCCCACACCATTCAGTATGGGGCCATTTCCATAAATTCTAAATTCATCTACGTGTTTATTGGGGTCGTATTTTTCCGTTACCAAAGTGGCACTTCCATTGTCGTTGGAAACAAAATAGTCAATGTATGCAGGTTTTAGCAAGGCTAAAGTTATTCCTACATTATATATAAAATTAAGACCTAAAGCATTTTTATAGCTCCGTTCGGTTAATTCTATTTTTTGTCCAAAGCTATTTCTCCAGAAAAAGGTATAATTTAATCTGCCATAGGTGTAAGTGCTTGGATTGTCTTGGTAGCCATAGCGCCATACTTCTTTTGGGTGCCTTACGTATGACAATTCTGATTCCCAATAATTTTTTATACTTCCTGTTTTATGCCATCCATGCCTGTAGTACATACCACCACCGCCAAGAGAGTTTAAGTTAAAACCTATATTATAATCTTTATACAATATAATTTCTCCATCGGTAATTGGCGTATTTTGTGCTAGTAAGCAAGTGGTTTTAGCCAATAAAATAAATGCCAATATGAAAATATGTTTTTGCAATGTGAATATACTTTTTATTATTGCTGTCAAAAATAACAAAAAATGAATACAGCAGAAGTAATTTATTTGGGTGAATTTAGATGCGAAGCAACACACCTGCAATCGGGGGCTAAAATAATAACAGATGCGCCTACTGATAATTTTGGCAAAGGAGAGGCTTTTTCCCCTACAGACCTAGCAGCTAAAGCACTTGGAAGTTGTTTAATTACTACTATTGCTATACAAACTAGGTTAATGGGTTATGATTTGGTTAATTCTAAATTGACCGTAAAAAAACACATGGCTACAGATCCGCGCAGAATTGCCAAGATTGAGGTGCATGTAACTATTCCAAAGGGAAACTTAACGGAAGAGGATGAGCAAAAAATAATTCAAATAGGACTTAATTGCCCAGTAGCCAAAAGTTTACATCCTGATTTAATACAAGATATAAACTTTTTATTTGTCTAAAAGAGCAAATTCAACTAGAATTTTGGGCATGAACCTTTGCATGAAACCATTAAAACGATGGCTAAAGCGAAAAGTACAATTGGCATGAACTTTTTCATAACTGTTTGATTATTTGATTTAACTATTATTATTTAATTTCTTTTGCAAAAGTATAACCTTTTTCCCGAACAATTAGTATTTGACTATAAAAACTTGCTTGAAAGTTTACCATTTAATGATAAAAGTAAACTGGTTTTTAAAGTTAAAGCACTCAATTCAGGAAAAGTAAACCATCATTTGCTTTTAGAAACATTGCTAAATTATCGAAAAGCGTGCCACAAACTTCCAAATCTTACATTACATTATTGTTGGCTACCCACAAAAAGTTATGAACAGTCGAGTAGCGAACTGACCGCATTTTACAAATCGAGTAATTTTAGGGGGAATAAAATGCTCGACCTTTGCGGTGGTTTAGGCGTTGATGATATTGCCTTTGCCAATACTTTTAAAGAAGTTGTTTCCTTGGATACCAATGAGGAATTGAATTCCATTGTGAGGCACAATTTTCAATTGTTACAGTTGACAAATATCAGCAGGTTGAATCAGTCGGCTGAGACTTTTTTGGCATCAAATGCTGATTATTTTGACATGATTTATATTGATGCCGATAGACGGCCTGATAGCGATGCCAAAAAGTTTGTTTTAGAAGATTGTACCCCTAATATTATTGAACTTTTGCCTTTGATAGCAAAACAAGGTGCGGTTTTATTGCTTAAATTATCGCCTTTGGTTGATTTGAGCTATTTGAAAACGGTATTGCCTTATATACTTAGTATTCAGGTAGTAGCAGTCAAAAACGAAGTGAAGGAAGTATTGGTAACTATTGATTTTAAGACTACAAACCCAATTACCGTAAAGGCGGTTAACCTCATAGATAAAGAACAAATACAAAGTTTTGAGTTTACCACAGGAGCGGAAATGGCTGTAAATAATGCAATAGGGGAGATGAATTACTTTTTTGAGCCTAATTTAGCCATTATAAAGGCGGGATTGAGTGCCGTATATGCCAATTATTGTGGTTTGGAAATGTTGGCGGTCAATTCTCATTTCTTTATTGGCAGTAAAGTGCCAGACCATTTTATGGGCCGTATTTTCAAAATAATTACTAAAATGCCTTTTAGTAAGTCGGCTTTTAAAGCGTATTTAAAGGAAAAAAAACTGCTTCAAGTCAATATTAGTAAACGAAACTTCCCTATTTCTGTGGCAGAAATGTATGCCCAGTTTAAGCTAAAGGAAGGGGGAAATGATTACTTGTTTTTTAGTGAGAATGCACAGCATGAAAAGGTAATGTACCACTGTGAGCGCATGATTAGCTAAGTTTATTTTTCGCTTACCATTTTTATAAATACATCTTCCATACTGGCAATTTTAGGGCTAAAAGCAATTAGGTTTAAGCTAGCTGCTAGTTCCACAATGGCTTCATTGCTAC
>JANMIV010000267.1:0-3121 GCA_031375995.1 Bacteroidota bacterium | reverse complement strand
AAAAAATATTCCATTGGTTTATGCGACATCTGCTGCTACTTATGGTAGTGGTGAGTTTGGTTATAAAGACAGTCATGATATTTTAGATAAGCTGCAACCGTTGAATCCTTACGGTATTTCTAAAAATGAGTTTGATAAATGGGCTCTTGCTATGGTTCGTGTCGACACGAACCATAACTCAGCACCCCCTTTCTGGGCTGGATTAAAATTCTTCAACGTCTATGGCCCGAATGAATACCATAAAGGCAGAATGGCCAGTGTAATATTTCATTCCTTCAATCAAATAAAATTAACAGGGAAAGTAAAACTCTTTAAATCTCACCGGCCTGATTTTAAAGATGGCGAACAGCTCCGTGATTTTATTTATGTAGAAGATGTGGCCAATGTTTGCTACTGGTTTATGAATAGAGTTGACACCTTTTTAAAAGGAGTCAACTCTGGCTTATATAACCTAGGTACAGGTAAAGCACGTACTTGGAACGATTTGGCAAAAGCCATATTTGCGGCACTTCAACTACCAGAAAAGATAGAATATGTGCCTATTCCAGAAGATATAAGAGAGAAATACCAATATTTTACGGAAGCCAATATGCAAAAGCTAATCGGTATAGGTTATAATAAGCCTTTTACCAGCATAGAAACTGCCGTAGCAGATTATGTAAAAAACTATTTAGTACCTCAAAAATTTGAGTAGCTTATTTTAAAAAATGCAATGCAACTAAATCCAAAACTAAAAAAGTATTTTATACAATTTCTTATTTCGATTGTATTGGTGCAATTGGCTTTTGTTGCAGAACAACGCTACTTAAAAAATACGCCCCAACAAATAGAAATTACTTATAAAAGGCTACAAGAGTTTATTAAGTACAAGGAGCTAGATTTAGTAAATATTTACCGCAGTGTATTAGCCGATACGGCAAACTATGATAAAAACTGGCTCAGCGTTAATGAAATAGCTAAAAGAGAAAATTGCTTAGTCCAAATATTTAAAAACGACACTTTGCTCACTTGGACTAGCAATCTAATCAATGCGCAAAAGTTCAATAACAATTTCAAAGATGGATTAAGCTTTATAGTGAATAATAATGGCTCCTTTTTGGCGTACAGCAAAGTAGTTGGGAGCTTTCAAATAATCCTCTTTTATAATATTTACGAAGGGTATAACTATAAAAACCAATACCTGAGCAATAAATTCATTGATGATTTGCAGTTTTTGGACAATGGCATCATTAGTCCGCAGCCATTAAAAGGTTTTTTTGATATAAAAGATGTCAGTAATAAATACCTCTTTTCAGTAGAAGTATTTAGTAAAGACTGGTTAGATAATTGGTGGTTAATTATTTTTTCAATCTCCTCTGCCCTATTTTTCGTTCTTAGCTTCCATTTATTGTGTACCCAACTGCTTTATATAAATATTGGTTTGGGTACTTTGGTGTTTTTTGGTGTGATGTTGAGTTTGAAAAAACTGCTGCTTTATTACCAACTTCCTTCCTATTTGTACTCTAAACCTTTGTTTAGCCCCATTATTTATGCCTCAAGCGACATAATTCCCTCCTTGGGCGATTTTATTATAGTCGCATTTATGGCACTTTGGTTTGCTGTGCTTATTGATGCAAAACGTACTCTAGTGCACTCAGAAAAGCGTGAATGGGTAAAATATCTTAAAGTGTTTTTTCTGTTTCTAATTACCATTACCGCCATTGATTCGAGTATTGATAGCATAAAAAGTTTGGTGTTTGACTCTCAAATATCCTACAGTTTAAAAAATGTTTATCTGCTCAATCAATATACATTTTACGGATTATTTATTGGAGTAATACTTTACATCATAATACATATATGTATTAAAAACAGCTACTTATACATCAAAAAAAATACATTCAACTATTATATACTTGGTGCATTGTTTCTTTTGGTAATGTTTGTAATACACCCTTTTATTATTCATGAGTTTTTTGGAAGGCAGTATATTTATTACCAAGGATCCATTGCTTTAATCATTGCTTTTGTAGCATTCAATTTTTTGGTTGCCAAAACCAATCGTTTCCAGCATTATTTTCTATTGGTTATCCTTATTTCATTTGCTACCAGTTTTTCCGTGCATTACTTCGCCAATATAAAAGATATTGATAACAGAAAACTATATGCCACTAAGTTAATCTCTCAAAACGACATCAATACAGAGTATTTTTTACGTGATACAGAAAAGAAAATTGTACTCGATAAGCAAATAAAATACTATTTCTTAAATCCGATGTCGCTTAAATCGCAGCTAAAGAAAACAGTAAGACAACTCTATTTTACAGGTTATTTAAGCAAATACGAGGTTACCATATACGACTTTGATACTGCGGGCAGGCATTTGAGGGAAAGAAACAATATTTCGTTCAATCAATTAAATGAAATCTACCTCAACCAATCTATTGAAACCATCAATAAACATTTTAAGTATTTAAAGACCAATAGTTATTTAAAAGGCTACCTGGCCAAGTTTCTTATAAAAAATGGCACCCAAAAGCTGGGTTATGTTTTTGTGCAGTTGCAGCCTAAGCTTATTCAGGATGAGAACCGCTTTGACGAACTGCAAATAGAAGGAACTTCCAATACGGTAGCATTAAAGAAGTTTGACTACAGCTACGCAGTTTATAAAAACAAAGCATTGATTAGCCAAAGTGGCGATTACCCTTATAGAACAGTAAATAGTGTTACTACCCAGGCAGAAACATTTACCACTTATTTTGAAAATGATTATTCCCACTTACAATATTTTAACAACCAGCAACTCACAGTAATAGTAAGCAAGAAACAAAACACCTTTTATGAGCCTTTAGGTCTGTTTTCGCTCATATTTACTTTTTTTACACTGCTACTCATAGCCTCACTAAGTATTTACGCATTGGTAAATGCGCGGGTTTTAAAACGGTACAAAATTGCCAAAACCAATATATATCGTTCTGCCAAACACCTTGTAAATAAGCTATTGTTTATAAAAGATCCAGATGTGGTGTTGATTAGAACGCGCATCCAAGTGTCTATTATATTAATTGTATTTATTACTTTGGGTATTACAGCTTATGTAACCATTACCTTTATTCAGTCGGAATACAATACCAAGCAAAAC
>JANMIV010000261.1:0-4385 GCA_031375995.1 Bacteroidota bacterium | reverse complement strand
AATTACATCTACGCTTTCATCTGCCAAAGGAATTGGAGGCACTTCTCCCGATTTAAATGATAAATTGGTCTTAGCTGCGTGTTTTTTTCTCGCATCAGCAACAGTTACCTCACTGTAATCTACTCCTACTGTAGTTGTAGTGAAATTGGCCAAATGTTGTGTACCATAGCCATCAGCGCAACCAATATCGGCTGTGTTTTTATCTTTTACAAAGGCTTCAGCAAACTCATAGGCAAAAAAACATCTTTGAACGGTTACATTATTACTATCCTCAAAACTAGGTCTTTCTCTATCAAACATGAAAGGTAAAATTTTATATGAAGGGCGAAAGTAATTATTTTTATTTAAAACTAGCCCATTTTGGCTGTTTTAGACGTAAAATTACGCCTAAAATGGTTCTGTTCTGGGGGCTAATTTAACCTTACCTTTTTTTGATTTTAATCATTGGAAGTCGATTATAGACAAAATGTGCTTTTAAAAGTAAAATAAACAAATACTTTCGCAGGATATTTATCAATATAATAACCTGAATATGACAAACATTTCTATCTTAGATAGGATTTTGAAAAGTGCTTCAAAAGCACACCAAAACCTGACCCCTGCTGAATTAGTTAGCCACGCTGTAATAAATGGCGAAGGTGTATTGACTGATACTGGTGCGTTAATGGCTGATACTGGTGAGTTTACCGGACGTTCTCCTAAAGACAAATTTTGTGTGGTTGACAGCAAAACAGAAAATACTGTTTGGTGGGGCGATGTAAACAATCGTTTTGAGAGCGATAAGTTTGAAAAACTAATGAACAAAGTAATTGCTCATTATGAAGGTAAAAAAGTTTACATGCGCCATGCTTATGCATGTGCCGACCCTCGTTACAGATTAAACGTAACGGTAGTAAACGAAACCGCTTACCATAATTTATTTTGCAACAACTTATTTTTACGCCCTGAAGCCAGCGAATTAGCAAACTTCCAAACAGAATGGTTAATTTTAAATGCACCAAGCTTTAAAGCAGTAGCTGCTGAAGATGGAACACGTCAACACAACTTCTCTATCATTGATTTTTCAAGAAAAATTATTTTGGTAGGTGGTAGTGGTTATACTGGCGAAATGAAAAAAGGTATTTTTACAGTATTAAACTACGTATTACCTCAAGAACGCAATACTTTATCAATGCATTGCTCTGCCAATATTGGTAAAGGGGGCGATACTGCTGTATTTTTTGGTCTATCAGGCACTGGAAAAACTACTTTAAGTGCTGACCCTGAACGTAAGTTGATTGGTGATGATGAGCACGGTTGGGCTGAGGATTCAGTATTTAACTTTGAAGGTGGTTGCTACGCAAAATGTGTTGATTTAACGAAAGAAAAAGAACCACAAATTTTTGATGCTATTCGTTTTGGCTCATTGGTAGAAAATACCCGTTTCATTCCTGGTACCTCTACCGTTGATTATACTAACATTTCTGTTACAGAAAATACACGTGCGGCTTATCCAATTGATTTAATTGATAATATAGCAGTACCTTCGGTAGGGAAAACTCCTGAAAATATCTTCTTTTTAACGGCAGATGCTTTTGGTGTATTGCCTCCAATTTCTAAATTAAATGTAGGTCAGGCTATGTACAGCTTTATTAGTGGTTATACTGCTAAAGTAGCTGGAACAGAAGCTGGAGTTACTGAGCCATCGGCTACTTTCTCTGCTTGTTTTGGTAAAGCATTTTTACCTCTACACCCTGGTAAATACGCTGAGTTATTGGGTAAAAAATTAAAAGAAAATCCTAATGTAAACGTATGGTTAATTAACACAGGCTGGAGCGGTGGCGCTTACGGTACAGGTTCACGTATGAAATTATCTTTTACCCGTGCTATGATTACCGCAGCTTTAAATGGCGAATTAAACAACGTAACATTTGAACAACACCCAGTATTTGGTTACCAAATGCCTACGGTTTGTCCTAATGTGCCAACTGAAATATTAAACCCACGCAATACTTGGGCCGATAAAGATGGCTACGATGCACAAGCTAATAAATTAGCCGCCATGTTTGTTAAAAACTTTGAGCAATATGCTAGCGGTGTAAGCCAAGAAATATTAGACGCAGCTCCAAAGGCTAGCCAAGCTAACTAAGGAAAATGCAATAATTAATGTTGGCGAGGACGCCAACAACGGCAATAAAAAGCGACTCAAAAAGGGTCGCTTTTTTTGTTGATAATAACTTATTTTTTTTCGTATTCTTGAAAATATTATGAGAAAATTATATTTTATTGGTTTAATTACTTTACTAAGTCTTTCATTTAAAATAGAAAATGAAATTCAAACAAGAAAATTGATTAATTATTTTATTCCATCAGAGGTAAAATATATTAATAATGATTACGAATTTAATTTCAATACATATAATATTTTTGATTCTAAATATTCTAGGAAATATTCAAAAATTGATTCAAATATATTTATGATTGAAGAGAAACCTGAAATATTTAACAGAAATAAAAACGAATGGTATTACTTGAAAAAATTTGGTAAATACATAATTGATTCAAATAGTGTAAGAATGATATATGGAAAAACCATAATTCCATTTAATGAACCGATTGAAAATAAAATGAATAAAATAGTTTGTAAGCTACCACCTAGTAAATGGATAGTAAAAGAGGATTATGAAGTCACTTATTATTCATCATACTTTGATTCAACCAAAACAGAAAGTTCAAACTATAGTGATTGTATTGTAATTGAAGAAAAAGTGAGAACACCAAGTAAACCAGGTTTAAATAAATCCTTGATGGATTTAAAAATATTATATTACTACGCATATAATAGAGGATTGGTAAAAATTGAATATTATAGAAAAAATAAACTAGCTATGATGAATACAATCAGTAAAGAACTAATAGAAAATGAGTAATTATTTAGAAAGCGTCAAAACCAATAGAATTATTAAACTGAAACTTATTTTAGAAATATTTGAAAAGGTAAATATGACTGACATAAAAAGTAAAATAATAATACAAAACCTCAAAACCAAATTTCAGTTTAATCATAATAAAGTCACTAAATCATTTATTTACATAATTAGAATTGAGGGAATTGAACGTAATGAGCTAATTTCAAAATATAAATTGTTTAAAGAAAGTAATAAACCTACTTCTTATTTCAACAAAAATTCAACTTCAAATGATGTTATTTATGTTGGCTCTTCTCAATCAATTGTATCCAGAATAAATCAACACTTAGGTCATACCGGAGCTAAATTATACAGCCTTCACTTAAAAGATTGGTTGGAAAATCATGATATTAACTTAAAAATTGAGCTGTTGCACATGGATGGTGAATTTCATGATTTAACAAATGAAATAGAATTTGGAATTTGGGATGAGTTACAGCCATTATTTGGAAAAAAAGGAGTTAATTTAAAACAATCAAGTTTATTATAAATTTCTAGTCAGTCTCTTTTGCTAGTCTACAAGCAAAACCTGCACAACTAATTCACTGCCTAGGTGTGCTCAAGATAAAAACCCGCAAATTCCTCCCAATTTTTCTTCCTTCAACTTGCAGCAAATAACTCTGGATGCTTAATGAGCTTCTGCAATTTGCGGCAAACAATTCTGCATTGCAGAATGTGTCACTCTGAGGTATTTAACATATTTATAGCGATTACAAGCGTCCTCCCGTGCAATAAAAGTAGCGTAATTGAACTTATAACAAAAAAAGCGACTCGAAAGGGTTGCTTTTTTTGTGGGAGGTTTATAGCCATTGCAGGATCCATTGCCTGCAATCTAAATATACTTAAAAATGATCCGTTTCGTGGCTGTCTATTATTTTACTGTTATAATTAGAAATTGTGTTATTTATTATTATAATTAAATCTTCACCAAAAGTTTCTCTACAAATCTCAGATGTTATCTTGTTATGTTTCACTTTAGCAATTTCATAAGCTGCATATTCATAATAAGCTTCATAGGTATTTGCGTAATATTCATTTGCGGCAGTAATAAGATTAGTATTATTATTTGCAGCCGTTGAATATGCGTGAGAAGCAGATTTATTAACTGAAACCGCATCTAAAAAACTTTCTGAAATTCCTTCATAGGTAAAATCAAAATTTGGATCTTCCAGAACATTTGGAACACATGCAACTTTGGATGCTTGAAAGGCTGCAAATGAATAAGCTGAGTTTTCGTCCTGATCTTCATCATCAAGTATTGAAAGTATATAGTTATATTCCTTTTCATAAACATCGCGATCATCAACATAAGATGCATAAGCAGCAGCATCCGCTGCATATTCATAAATAATATATTGATTATCATCAGGATTCGCTTTCGTATTATTAGCGGCTTCCAACGCAGCTTCTTTAGCAGCCTCATGTGCTTTTTTTAAT
>JANMIV010000234.1:0-1561 GCA_031375995.1 Bacteroidota bacterium | reverse complement strand
TAACTTCGGCAGGAGTAAAAGAAAGCCATGCACACGATGTACGCATTACCAAAGAAGCACCTAACTATTCAAGAAATTAATTTGTATAATCACTATTTAAAAAGCGGCTCAAATGGAAGGTTTGAGCCGCTTTTTTATTGTCCAGCCCCCAATTTAGCCATTGTTGTGTGGTGCTAAACTTTACAAATTGAAGTCATATCAAATCATTAATGCTATTTATGGGGTTTTGTAAACAGTAAATTGTATTTTTGCAACTTATTTTTTTTACCAGTATTTATGAGCAATCAACTAAGCGAACAAGAATTATTACGCAGACAAAAATTACACGACATGCGCGAATTGGGCATTGACCCTTTTCCAGCCGCATTGTTTCCCATTTCCCATTCATCAGTAGAAGCAAAGCAAAAGTATAGCGAAAACAATGAGAGCGAGGAAATGAAACAGGTAACATTTGCTGGCAGAGTAATGAGTGTACGCGATATGGGTAAAGCTTGTTTTGCAGTATTACAAGATGGGTCGGGCAAATTGCAGGTGTATGTGCGCAGAGATGATATTTGCCCAGATGAGGACAAACTACTTTACGATACCGTTTTTAAGAAATTAATAGATATAGGCGATATTATTGGTATTACGGGCTACATGTTTACTACCAAAACAGGCGAAGTATCATTACATGCTAAAACTTTACAGGTTTTAAGTAAATCCATTAAGCCGCTGCCAATAGTAAAAGAAAAAGAGGGAGAAACTTTTGATGCCGTTACCGATCCAGAGTTTCGTTACCGCCAACGTTATGCTGATTTAATTATAAACCCGCATGTAAAAGAAACTTTTCAAAAACGCAGCGTAATGATTAAAACCATACGCGATTTTTTGAACGACAATGGAGCCTTAGAAGTAGATACACCTGTGTTGCAAAATATTCCGGGTGGTGCGGCTGCAAGGCCATTTACAACCCACCACAATGCATTGGATGTGCCTTTTTATTTGCGCATAGCCAATGAGCTTTACTTAAAACGTTTAATAGTGGGTGGTTTTGATTTTGTATATGAGTTTAGCCGCAATTTCCGCAACGAAGGGATGGATAGAACCCATAATCCAGAATTTACCGTATTGGAGTTTTATGTAGCGTACAAAGATTATAACTGGATGATGGATTTTACAGAGCAATTATTAGAAAAAATTGCCTTGGAAATGCACGGAACTACCGATGTAACTGTTGGTGATAAAACCATTAGTTTTAAAGCACCATTTAAACGCTTGCCAATATATGATGCCATACAACAATTTACTGGAATAGATGTAAGCAATATGGACGAAATGCAATTGCGTGAGGCTTGCAAACAATTAAACGTACCAACCACACCAAGCATGGGTAAAGGTAAATTGGTAGATGAAATATTTGGTGCTAAGTGTGAAGGCAATTTTATAGAACCTACTTTTATTACAGATTATCCAGTAGAGTTAAGTCCATTAACCAAAAAACACCGCAGTAAAGAAGGATTGGTAGAGCGTTTTGAACTAATGATAAATGGCAAAGAAGTGGCCAATGATATATATATAT
>JANMIV010000203.1:0-5174 GCA_031375995.1 Bacteroidota bacterium | reverse complement strand
AAACTCATGGTCATGACTGGTAAAAATAGCATTGTGCTTCCAATCCATCAAAGCGTTGTTAAAAGCAGTAATAGACTCCAAATCTAAGTGGTTAGTTGGCTCATCTAAAACCAAACAATTGGCATTGGTAAGCATCATACGCGAAACCATGCAACGTACTTTCTCTCCTCCACTTAGCACATTAGATTTCTTAAATACTTCTTCGCCACTAAATAACATTTTACCTAGAAAACCACGTATATAGGTTTCGTCCTTTTCTTCTGAGTACTGGCGTAACCAATCTATCAAATTGTAATCAGCACTGAAATAAGAACTATTATCATTGGGTAAATAAGAAGTTGTAATGGTTTGTCCCCAAATATATTCCCCGCTGTCTTCTTTTTGATTGCCCATTACAATTTCGAAAAAAGTAGAGATTGCCATGGGATTTTTTGAAAGAATGACCGCTTTATCACCTTTATCTAAGTTAAAAGAGATATTTTTAAATAGTATTTCACCTTCACTGTTCTTCTTACTTAAATTTTCTACACGCAGTATTTGATCACCACAATCTCTATCGGGTCTAAAAATAATACCCGGATATTTTCTAGTAGATGCCTGTATATTATCCACTACCAACTTCTCCAATAGCTTCTTACGGCTGGTAGCCTGGCGCGATTTAGAGGCATTTGCACTAAACCTTTCAATAAAATCTTGTAATTCCTTGCGTTTATCCTCTACCTTTTTATTTTGATCAGATTTTTGGCGCAGCGCCAATTGGCTACTTTGGTACCAAAATGAATAATTTCCCGTATATAATTGAATTTTAGCAAAATCTATATCCGCTACATGCGTGCAGACAGCATCTAAAAAATGCCTATCGTGACTTACTACAATAACTGTATTCTGAAAATCTGCTAAAAAATTCTCTAACCAAGTTACTGTTTCCACATCCAAATCATTGGTAGGCTCATCTAATAACAATATATCAGGATTACCAAATAATGCTTGAGCTAGTAAAACACGTACTTTTTCCTTACCGTTTAGTTCTTTTACCAATTTGGCATGTAAATGCTCGCCAATACCTAAATCGTTTAATAAACTTGCCGCATCGCTATCAGCATTCCAACCTTCCATATCAGCAAACTGACCTTCCAAATCGGCAGCACGTAAACCATCGGCATCGCTAAAATCTGGCTTTAAATAAATGGCATCCTTTTCCTCCATTATTTTCCAGAGCTTCCTATTGCCCATTATAACCGTTTGCAAAACGGGAAACTCATCAAATTCGAAGTGATTTTGGCTCAACACACTCAATCTCTCACCAGGAGTAATAGAAACAGTGCCGGAAGTGGCATCTATTTCGCCTGAAAGAATTTTTAAGAAAGTGGACTTTCCTGCACCATTTGCACCAATGATACCATAACAATTACCTGGAGCAAATTTTACATTTACATCTTCAAACAATACTCTTTTACCATAACGTAAACTTAAATTTGCTACTGAAATCATTTATATAGTGTTTTTTAACGGGGCGCAAATGTAAAAGATTAGACTTGCTTTTGCGAGATAAAAATAAAAAAAGCCACTGTTAGTGGCTTTCATTGTATATGGAAAATTTTATTTACTTCTTTTTACTTCTTTCTGTTAAATGCTTTTTTAGCACCATAAATAGATGCAGCAGCAACCAATAAGGTTATACCTCCATCAATAGGACCATTGTCATCTGGCTCATCACCAAATCCACCGCCACCGCCACCAGGTTGAGCATATGCCAATACGGTCGTAAATACGAACATAATAAGGAATATAAATTTATTTCTTGCCTTCATTTTAATGGAAATTACATCTACCAGCCTGCAAATATAAAAAAAAATGTCTTTTTTACAATAGAAAGATTTAAAAATATCTTTTTTTACAATAGTACAGCTAAGGTTATGCCAGAATTTACGAAAATTTAATATGCACGGATTACTCTTCAGTAAAAAAAATGTTAACCCTGTTAGACAACCATTGAGAATTTTTCTCATTTCTAAACTAAAGTATTGCATTCCAGTCGTATAAAATAGGTTTTACGCCTCATAAAAAGTTAGCTAAGCCATTTATTTCCAATACACAAGTCTTTACCAAAAACCTTTGGCTGCTTCATCAAAACAAAAATACCTAAAAATCAACATCTTAAACAAAACCAATTGTTTACCTGAAACTTTTTGCCTTGCTTAAGCAACCTACTAAAAAAACAAGTAAATATAATTTGCAAAGTATCGCATCCAAACAAACGCGTTTTATGAATTTGTATATACCAGTGCATGCCCGGTTGAACAGATTTGTGCAAACTTTGGTTTGGGACACTGACGAAGCAAAAAAGTGAGCACAAGGATTGTGAAGAGATAGTTGATGGTTGATGGTTGTTAGTTGATGGACGATAGACCATAGTAACTTGTATTTGTAGTTTGTCCTGAGGAGCTTAAAAGATTATAAAATCATTTACAATATTTGATGCTGCTAATAATTTGATTAAAGCCCAAACCGATATTACAACTTATTTCAAATCTTATAAAAATAATTTAGAATTTTAATTTATAGTAAAAAAACTATCAGAAAAAATTTATTTTTGTTACTATTGATAATTAAGTTGTGAAAAAAAATTTAATCCTTTTATATGTGCTTTTTTACTACACTAGTGTATTTTCTCAACAGTTAATATATTCAAGAGTTAAAATATTTTTGGAAAATAAAGATATAAATTCACTGAGTAAAATAGGACTAGCCTTAGATCATGGTGAATTAAAAGCAGGTAACTATTTTATTGGAGAATTTTCATCAAATGAAATCAATTTACTAAAGATAAATCAATTTAAATTTGAGGTATTAATTAATGATTTGACTAGTTATTACCAAGAAAGAAACAATTTATCCTTAAATAAAAATAAGTCAGAAAAGGATACTACAATTATTCCATACGGAAATAGTAAAACAAAAAACAATTATACAGTTCCATCAAATTTTCGTCTTGGAAAAATGGGTGGGTATTATACATTTTTGGAAACCTTAGCAATTTTTGATACCATGGTTAGAAAATGGCCTAATTTAATTAAACAATTAGAACCCATAAGTTATACTATTAAAACAGATAAAAACAACTACGTCTTTTGGACTCGAATTTCAAATAATCCAAATACTAAACAAAATAACAAACCAAAGCTACTTTTAACAGCTTTGCACCATGCAAGAGAACCGATTTCAGTATCACAATTAGTTATGTTTATTTATTACTTACTTGAAAATTATGAAACAAATAATGAGGTGAAATATTTAGTCGATAATACGGAAATTTATTTCATTCCGGTAGTAAATCCTGATGGATATTTATATAATGAAAGCATAGCACCTCAAGGAGGTGGAATGTGGAGGAAAAACAGAAAACGTTATGGCGGTTTTGATGATGGGGTAGATATAAATAGAAATTATGGCTTTAACTGGGGATTCGATACTATAGGCTCTTCAAATGAAAGCACTTCAGAAATAAATAGAGGCTTTAAGGCTTTCTCTGAGCCAGAAACGAAATGCGTTAAATTGTTATGTGATTCAAATGATTTTAAAATTGTATTGAATTATCATAGTTATGGGAATTTAGTTGTTTATCCTTGGGGGTATTCGCCAAACATTCAAACACCTGATTCAACCTATTTTGTTCAATTATCAAAATACTTAACAGAAGAAAATAAGTTTGTGTATGGAACCGGTAAACAAACTCTTGGTTACTTAGCTAATGGAAATTCTGATGATTGGATGTATGGAGAACAAATAGGTAAACAGAAAATGTTTGCTCTAACCCCAGAAATTGGTAATTCTGAAGATGGTTTTTGGCCTTCAATGGATAGGATTGTACCACTATGTATATCAACAGTAAGGCAAAATATGAATGCAATGAAATCAATAACGAATTATGCATTAATTGAAGATTCAGAAAAGGATTTTATTCCAATTAAAAAAGCCTATTTAAATTACCATGTAAAAAGAGTTGGCTTACAAAATAATGATACTTTTTATGTTACAGTAAAAAGTATTTCATCCAATATTGTGATTAATCAAATAGCGCCAAAAGTCTATTATAATTTACCATTATTTATTCCAATTGAAGATTCGGTTGAATTTTTTATAAAGCCTAATATTGAAAATACAGACACTATAATTTATTCATTAAGTATTACAAATAAAAAATACCAGCATAAGGATACAATTTATAAATATTATGGTTGGACTTTAAATTCAAATGGAATTGAATTTACTAAAAATTATTCTTTAATTGGTTATCCAAATCCAACCCAAAATAATGTAACAATTAAATATAAACTACCTGATAACTTAGTTAACGCTAAACTTAAAATGATAGATATGTTCGGGAAAGAAATTAAACAAATTGATTTACTTCAAGGTGAAGGTGAACTTTTTATTGATATTTCCGATTTAAGTAATGGAATTTATATGTATAAAATTGATGCAATAAATTTTAGGAGTGAAAATTTAAAAATTGTACTAATTAAATAATGATATGAGGATAAGTTATCAGTTAATTGTTTTAATGCTTTTATTCCAATCTTGTGTATTAAATCAAAAGAAGGAAGTTGTTAATGTTGAGGATCTTGAAAAACCTGTTGTAAAAATAAGCAATCCTAAAAATGTCTCAGTTTATAATGTTAACAGTCAAGTACAGATTATTGTAGATGTTACAGACAACCAATCAGTTTACTATCCCAGCATTTCTATTTTAAGAAAATCAGATAATAAAATAGTAAGTAATAGTTACGGAAGTTCATTTCCAGAAAAGACTCATAAAGCTACATTTAATTGGACAGCAGAAAGTCCATCTTTAGCTAAAGATTCATTTCTAATAAAAGCCAATGCTAGAGATAAAAGCGGAAATATTGGAGAAGATAGTGTTACGTTTATTGTTACTAATTAGTTCTGAAGCTAATTTTCATGGCTAGTGCCTATACTGACACTCATTCCTAAAACATTGATTTCTGGTATTACATTGACTGTTAAGTGTTTAATAGTGAAGCAATATAATATAACATGCATTGAGGTTGCTTCGTTCCTCGCAATGACGGGTGAGTGATATAAGTTGTTGGTGTCGCTGCGCTTAAACACTTAACAACGGCAGGATGGCAATGTCCAATACGAATTTCACC
>JANMIV010000195.1:0-7024 GCA_031375995.1 Bacteroidota bacterium | reverse complement strand
GCGGGACTTGAACCCGCACATCTTTAAAGGATACAGGATTTTAAGTCCTGCGTGTCTACCAATTCCACCACCCGGGCCTACTAATAAATTTCTCGACAAGAAACTTTTTTAATATGGAGCGAAAGACGAGGTTCGAACTCGCGACCTCAACCTTGGCAAGGTTGCGCTCTACCAGCTGAGCTACTTTCGCATTGTTTAGGGAGTGCAAATGTATAAAAACTTACTATTATGGCAAGTCTATTTTACTTTTTTTTTCTAAAAAGTGTTTAAGTCCCTTAAAATCAATTTTACATTTTTAGAAAATGGAATAAAAAACCCTCCTTTTAAGAATATTGGCGTCATTATGCATCTAATTATATACCTATAAACAAGCCCATCCATTTAAATAAAACCATTAAATAGCATAAATGTGTTTAATAGCATTAGTTTTGCAACAAAAAATAGGCAATGAGTAATAACGATATTTTAAAGAAACTAAGAGTAGCACTGCATTTACGGAACGATGAAATAATTGAAATATGTAAATTGGTCGATTTTAAAATAACTGCCAGCGAATTAGGCGCTTTGTTTAGAAGCGAAGACCATCCCAAATTTATGCCTTGTGGCGATCAAATTTTACGTAACTTTTTAAACGGACTTATCATTCACAAAAGAGGCAAATTAGAAGATAAAGCCCCCGATACCACTCCCAAAAACTAGTTTACTTTAACACAAACCTAGTTTGTGTCTTTTTGCATATCCATACCAATCACACTTAATGAATTATAAAACTATACTTGATGCTTTCCATATAAAAAAGCTAAACCCTATGCAACAAGCCATGCTTGCTGCCTTTCCTGAACCCAATGAT
Organism: Bacteroidota bacterium; assembly: GCA_031375995.1. Classification (GTDB taxonomy): domain Bacteria; phylum Bacteroidota; class Bacteroidia; order UKL13-3; family UKL13-3; genus JAAFJM01. Next base: position 6,174 of record JANMIV010000195.1, on the reverse strand, counting down.
ATAGGTCTTATTTCGCCAACTGGTTCTGGAAAAACACTGGCTTTTTTGCTTCCTTTATTAGCTGATTTGGATAATGCTATTACAGAAGTACAAGCATTAATTATAGTACCAACACGCGAACTAGCCATACAGATAGAGCAGGTATTTAAACAAATGAATACTGGCTTTAAAATAAATAGTTGTTATGGTGGACATGCCGTTAAAGTAGAAAAAAATAATTTACAGCAGGCACCCGCTGTATTGGTAGGAACACCGGGACGCATTGCTTTTCACCTAAGAAAAGAACATATCAAGCTAAATCGAGTAAAAACGTTAATCTTAGATGAGTTTGACAAATCGTTAGAAGCAGGTTTTCATACCGAAATGGCCACTATTATAGAACAATTGGAATCACTTCAAAAAAGAGTGCTTACTTCTGCCACGCAACTAAAAGAAATTCCTTTTTTTGTGCGTTTCAGAAATCCATTGGCTCTTGATTTTAGCGAAACAAACAAGCAAGTTTTACCCAATTTAAAACTTAAACAAATACAGGTGCTAGGCGATGATAAGCTAGAAGCACTTATGTTGCTAATTGGAAAACTAGCCGAACAAACTAAAATTGTGTTTTGCAACCACCGAGATGCCGTAAATAGAATTAGTGAGCAATTGACTTTGCATGATGTGGAACATGGCTTTTATCATGGTGGATTGGAACAAATAGACCGCGAAAAAACACTTATCAAATTGCGCAATGGAAGTACTCGCTTACTTATAACGACAGATTTAGCAGCACGGGGCTTGGATATTCCAGAAATAGAAGCGGTGATACACTATCAATTGCCTGCTACAGAAGATGTAATGATACACAGAAATGGACGTACCGCTAGGATGCATGCATCTGGAACGGCCTATTTTCTATTAGATATTGGAGATACGCTGCCTGCATTTCTAACTGAAGTGCCTGAAGAGGAGGAATTACCTGCTCATTTTATTAAACCTGCTCCCAACAAGTGGACTACCCTTTATATAGCTGCTGGTAAAAAGGATAAAATTAACAAAATGGATATTGTAGGTATGTTATTGCAAAAAGGTGGACTACAAAAGGACGAATTGGGCAAAATTGAAGTACTCGACTTTTCTGCTTATGCTGCCATCAAAAGCACCAAGATTAAGAAAACACTGCAATTGGTGAAAGAAGAAAAAATAAAGAATAAAAAAGTAAAAATGGAAATAGCCAGTTAATGGCTTTGTAGAAACAATAATACTTCCTTTGAAAACTGCTTAGGGTTATCGGCATGCAGCCAATGACCAGCATTTTCAATAGTAACTACCTGTGATTGAATAAAATTTTCTATTATTTCTACCTCATCTTGCTTAGAAATATAAGTAGATAATGCTCCTCGTAAAAACAAAGTAGGTTTGGTAAAAACACCATCATATTCAATAGCCTTTATTATTTCCTCATAATCAGCTTCTAAAACAGGCAAATTAACCCGCCAAGCATATTTACCAGCATCGGTAGCTATTAAGTTTTTAAGTAAAAATTGTCTGGTTCCAAAATCGGGTACCAAATGCATCATTAAATCCTCTGCATCCTTGCGTTTGCTTATTGTGTTAAAATCTACAGCATGCAAAGCCTCAAATATGGTATCGTGGCCTCGTTTATATTGTCTTGGTGCAATATCTGCCACTATCAACTTATCTATTTTATTTGTATAGGTAAATGCCATTTGCATAGCCACTTTCCCGCCCATACTATGCCCCAAAATATATGCAGAAGCAATTTGCTGTTGTTCCATAAACTCCGCCACATCATCTGCCATTAAAGCAATAGAATGATGCTCAGTATGAGGAGATTTCCCATGATTACGTAAATCGAGTGTATAAACGGTAAAGTAATTTGACCATTCAGTAGCCAAGGTGTGCCAATTGTCTAAAGAACCTAAAAAACCATGCAAAATGAGCAATACTTCACCAGCATTGCCATACTTTTTATAATTTAATAACATGAAGTCTATTAACCTTTGAGTCTTTCCTCTAAACCTTGTACTTCTGTAATATTGCCCTTTTCACAACGTAAAATGCGTCCGTTGAATTTAGAAATCAAGCGGTAATCGTGGGTTGCCATTAATACAGCTGTGCCATTTTTAGCTATTTGATGTAGCAGTTCCATAATACCGTTACTCGTTTCTGGATCTAAGTTACCCGTAGGCTCATCGGCCAATATAACAGCTGGTTTGTTTAACAAAGCCCTAGCAATTACTAGTCTTTGCTGCTCTCCACCACTTAGCTCAAAAGGCATTTTAAAACTTTTGGTGTCCAAACCGACCATGTCAAGTACCTCATTGATACGGGTATCCATTTCAGCCTTACTTTTCCAATCGGTAGCCTGCAATACAAAATACAAGTTTTCATATACACTTCTATCTGTCAATAGCTGAAAATCCTGAAAAACAATACCTATTTTCCTTCTGAGGAATGGAATAGACTTACTGTTTAGTTTCATCAAATCAAAGCCAGCAACTGTTCCTTGCCCTTTACTCAAGCTCAATTCCCCATAAAGTGCTTTTAAAAGGGTTGATTTACCACTTCCTGTCTGCCCTATTAAGTAAACAAATTCGTGCTCATTGATACTCAAATTTAAATCAGAAAGTATCAAAGCATGCTGCTGAAAAATACTCGCTTGGTTCAGTTCAATTACTTTAGTTTCGCTCATCTTTATTAAATTTTATCTTTTAAACGCTATAATATCAAGGGTGTTACCTGCCCAAAAGGAATGCTGTTCATTAATTCCTTTATTTTGTCAATATGACTGCCCAAACCGCATTTCTCTAAGGCTTTCTCAGGTCTATCAGTCCGCGTATAACAAATCAGTGTAAATTTATCATCTCGAACTTGCAGATAATCGGGAATTTTTGCCACCCCTTTTATTTTAACTATATACATTATTGTAAAATTTTTGCCTAATTATTATTTTAAATAATTATACTTGCGCCTACAAAACTAATAAATTTTATGAGAGATATGAGACAAGTTATTCTCGGAGTATCGTGCCTAAGTATTTTTGCTGCATGTAGCGTACCGAACAATTTTAGTAAAAACAACTATTCGGTTACACCTAATCCTTTAGAATTAAAAGGTGATAGTGTTGAAATAACTATCAATGCTACTATTCCACCAAAATCGCTTGATGCTAAAGCAGTTATAACCTTCTCTCCTTTTCTTAAATGCGAAGACGGAACAGTTATAAATTTAAAAGAAACAACTGTAAAAGGTACTAAAGCCAAAGCAAGTGCCGACAATACCGTTGATACCAAAACAGGTGGTTCTGTAAGTTATTCTACCAAAATAGCATATACACCAAGTATGAAACGTGCTCAATTACTGCCTAAGTTTACTTCGGCTGGTGTTGTAGTTCCTGTTGCTATTGGTGCTTTGGCTGAAGGTACTAATACTACCGCTTTAATGCTCAATAACACTGATGTTGCTACTTTTACCAGTGATGACTACAAGGTAGAAACAGTAAATAAAACGGTAAATATTTATTTCCCAGTAGATGTAGATAAATTCAATCCAAACTTTAAAGTAGGCAAAAATTTAAGTAACAAAGCTCAAATTGAAGAGTTACGTAAATTGTTAAAAGCAGATCCAAACTTTGTTGCTCGTGGTATTTCCATCAATGCGTATGCTTCACCTGATGGTGAATTAGAAAGAAACACCAACCTTTCAAAAGGTCGTGAAGAGTCAACTTTCAAATTTTTCAAAAAAGAGTTGAAAAAATTAGGTTTTGCTGAAGTAAATGATGAAAACTTTACACGTGGTTACACTTTGGCTGAAGACTGGATGGGTTTTGAAAAAGCTATTGTTGCAAGTGATTTTAAAGAAAAAGATGCTATTTTAGAAGTAGTAAGAAATAAATCAATCAGCGATGAAGAGCGTGAAGGTTTGATAATCCGTCAATTCCCTAAATTACGTGTTAAAATAAGAGAAAACATTTTACCAACTTTGCGCAGATCAGAATTAGTGATTAAAGGAGCAAATCCGATGAAAACGGATGATGAATTAAAAACTTTCTACGGTCAGTATGATAAATTATCAGCCAAAGAATTATTTCACTTAGAAGTAATTACTACTGATCCAGCTAAAAAAGCAGAGGTTTTAAACGCATACAATGCGGCCGTAAGTGATGACTGGAGAAGCTACAATGACTTAGCAGTGACCCAAATTAAACAAGCTGACTACGCTAGTGCTAAAACGAATTTAGAAAAAGCTTTGAGTTTAAGCGCTGAAAATCCAACTGCTTTAGCCAATTTAGGTGTTGCATATAAAATGCTAGGTAACTACACAGAAGCCATAAAATATTATAATATGGCTGGATCTAAAGGTGCTGACGTAAGTTATAACTTAGGTTTATTAGCTATAAAAAATGGTAATTACAGCAATGCCGTTTCATATTTCAAACAAAGTGGTGTAAAAGATTTCAATACCGCTTTAGCTGAATTATTAAATGGTAGCACTATCAACTGTAAATCAATTATTGATGGAATAAATCCTGATGATTTAAAATGGAACCACTACTACTTACGTGCAATTGCTGCTGCACGCACTAGCAATTTAGAAGATGTAGCTGCTAATCTAACCAAAGCGGTTAGTATTAACAGTGAAGTAAGAAACATGGCTAAATCGGATGTTGAATTCTTGAAATTATTCAGCAATCCTTTATTCCAAGGAGCTATTAGATAATTAATAATAGCAACAATAAATAATAAAAAAAGGCTGTTTTCAATGAAAACAGCCTTTTTTTATATTCAATACTGCATATATATAACATGAAATTAAAACTGTTATTTCTACTGCATTCAATTATCCGGCAGTTATTGAAGGGGATAATGAAATCTATAAATTTGTTGGTATGGCTTATATGGCTGCTTTTGGAACCTTAGCTACTACCTCATATCTATATCCTAAAACACGATTTTCAATTAAAAAATATACTTTTAAATCTCTTTCTATACATTCGTAAAAATTGTAACCCTTGACATAAGGCAAATAATTCTCCTTCAAACACAATAACGAATGGACAAAAGTATTGAAATAGTTTACAGTGGAGAAGATTACTTTAAACGTCTTCATGGCATTATTTCCAGTTCAAATAAAGAAATACATTTTCAGACCTACATTTTTGAGAATGACTCCACGGGTATATATATTGCAGAAGCCTTAAAGGCTGCAGCAGCAAGAAAAGTAAAAATTTACCTCTTACTGGATGGCTATGGTTCTTCCTCATTGCCCAATAAATTTATAAACGATCTCACAAAACATGGAGTTGAGGTACGTATTTTCTCTCCTTTATTTTCTGTAAATAGTCTTTATATAGGCAGGCGACTGCACCATAAAATAGTGGTGGCAGACGAACAAGTGGCATTAATTGGCGGTATAAATATTGGAGACAGATACCGAGGAAAAGTGAACGAAACCGCTTGGCTTGACTATGCGATAGAAATAAGAAACCCCAAAATAGCAAAGGCTGTTAGTAATATATGTCAGCATATTTATTTAAAAAAGTTAAAGACAAAATCAGCCCCAATTATTCATGAGGAGGATGGAACTTCTATCCGCATTATACAAAACGATTGGTTGAAAAGAAGAAATGAAATTAGCAATGCTTATATAAAAGCTATAAAAGAGGCAAAAGAGGAAATAATTATTGTAGGAAGTTACTTTTTACCTGGCAGAAAATTAATAAATGCACTCCGAAAAGCTGCTCATAAAGGAGTAAACATAAAACTGATTCTATCTGGTATAGCAGATGTGCCACTCATAAAACGTGCTACTTCTTATCTTTATTTATCCCTGCTAAAGCACAATATTGAATTGTATGAATGGAATAAATCGGTATTGCATGGCAAAGTAGCCGTAGTAGATGCCCAAAAATCTATTATTGGCTCATTCAACTTAAACCATTTAAGTTCTTATGGCAGCATTGAAATGAATGTGGAAATTGATTCTTCCGAATTTTCAAAAAATCTAACCACTCATTTTAATGACGAAATATTGATACAGTGCGAGCGCATTACTTCAGAAACAATAAAAAAAAGAACCTCTTTTTTAACAAATACCCTCAACTGGATTGCATACCACTTTGTTAGAATTACACTAATACTCGCTACTTACTTACCCCAAAAGAGATTTAAG
>JANMIV010000190.1:0-5459 GCA_031375995.1 Bacteroidota bacterium | reverse complement strand
TATTGAAGGTACTGTCTTCAATGGGCTTATCAAAATGATTAATAAAATACAAAGGTTTTTCATTTTCATATACATCCAATCCAGCAGCAGCTATGGTACCATTTTCTATAGAATCAATTAAATCCAATGTATTTACTATGCCACCCCGAGCTGTATTGATAAAAATTACTCCCTTTTTCATTTTGCTAAAAATCTGTTTATTAAACAAATGATTTGTAACATTGGTTAGTGGACAATGCACAGAAATAATATCAGAAATTATACATAGTTCTTCTAATGTAGTATAAGTAATACCTGTCTGAGCAATAAGTTCCTTATTTTGTATAATGTCATATCCTAGTAATTTACAGCCAAAACCTTTCATTATACTGGCAAAGGCAGCACCTATTTTTCCTGTACCAACAATACCAATTGTTTTGCCATTCAAATCAAAACCTATCAAGCTGTCTAAGCAAAAATTATTTTGTTGCATTAGCTCATGTCCGTGTATTATTTTTCTGTTTAAAGCCAATAACAATGCTACCGAATGTTCGGCTATGGAATATGGTGAATAGGCTGGCACATTGGCCACTTTAATGCCTAATTCTTTCGCTGTTTGTAAATCTACATTATCGTGACCAACAGAGCGAAGTGCAATAAACCTTACTCCATTTGCATAGATTATTTTTAAAACATCAGCCATTGCATTATCAGTAGTAAATAATGAAATGGCAGTGAAACCCTTTGTATTATCAGTAGAATTAATATCCAAAGGTTGACTCATAAAAACCAATTCTTGTTTTTCTAATGCTGCCTTTTGCAAAAAAGGTTTTTCATATTCATGGCTGTTATATATCAATGCTTTCATAAATACTTACTTTGGGAATTGAATTTAATAAAAGTGTATTATTGAATACAAAAGAATAACTCTCGTTTTTTGTTAGTATCCTTTCCATTGCTAATCTTGCCATCAAATAACTTACTGTTGATTCTGCACCCTGGTTTAAATTTACATTGTGCTCTTCTACACCATCATAGCAGCCACCAGTACAAGGATTATAAACAATTTGATGCAAGTGATTTTCTCCTAAAAACCAATTAAAAGCAATAGTTGCTTTTTGATTGTACTCCTCTTTATTGAATACATTGTAGAATTTTTCTAATGCTATGATTGTATAAGCCACATCTATAGGCTGCTCGCCTCCAATTGGTATTTCATCTGAGTTGTCTTTGATGTGCCATCCTTTGTTTGATATGACTTTAATTTTTCCATCAATAAATATTTTTGACAATAAAAAGTCAAAACTTTCTTTTGCAATTTTTTTATATACATCAATATTAGTGCTTATATAAGCGCAAAGCATGGCTTCTGGCAGCAGACTATTTCCATAAGTCAAATAGTTTTCAAACCAAAACCATTCTGTGGTTTTCTCATGTTTGTACATTTGTACCAATCGGTTGGCAAAAACTTCTAAAAAGCACCTATTCTCTATTTTGTTTTGATAATGCAAGCCTTTTATAATAAATGCCATTGCCCGGGTAGAGTGAATACTTTCTAAATGGGTGATTGTTCTTTTTATTAAATGTTCCGCCTCATTGATTAAATTAATAGGTAATATTTCTTTTAAAGAACAAGTATATCCTAAAGCCCAAATGGCTCTTCCAGCGCTATCTTCCAAATTTTCATGGTGATTTTGTGGGGTAAATTCTTTTTGCTCATTCACATAATTTAAAAATCTTCCATTGGGTTGTATGCAGTATTTTAGAACTTGCAAATAAGTGTCTATTAATCCTAAATCCTTTTCGTTTCTATACAATTCGTAATGCTGACAAATAGCTATTAAAGCCCTTGCATTATCATCTAATGTATAGCCTGAATGTATATTTGGATTTGAGATTTTAGCAAATTGAATAATACCAAAATCAGTAGTCATCTTCTTAACATGCCCAAGGTTTATTGGAGGCACTTTATAGTTTAATTGAAAAGCACTTGAAGTAAGTTTTTGAAAAAGTATTGCATGTGCAATTGCCGAATTTTCCCATGCTGTTGAAGCCATTTGATGAAAACTGTTTGATGAAATTTCAGCCCTTAATTTTTCATTACCTAGCAGTGATATAATGGCTTTGGCTAATTGAGGTGGATTTTCGAAATCAATAATCAAACCGTTGTTATTCTTTAAAACTTCTTTGGCATGTGGAATGGGTGTTGAAATTACTGGACAACCGCAACTTACCGCATACGAAAATGTACCACTAACAGCTTGGTTGGGGTCTTTGGAAGTAAATAAATAAATGTCGCTAAGTTGAAGATATTCTAAAAGCACTGGTAACTGTAAGTATTCATTCACAAACCTTACGTGATTTTCTAGTTTTAATTCTTTCACTTTATCTTCTAACATTTTTCGGTATTGCTCTCCCTCATTTTTTACAACGCAAGGGTGTGTTTTTCCCAATACTAAAAACAATACGTGAGGAAATTGGGCAATTACTACAGGTAACGCAGCTAAAGTAGTTTCTATACTTTTGCTACTGCCCAACAACCCAAAAGTACTTAGTACCATTTTGTCTGATAACTGATAATGCTTTTTTAGTTTTTCTCTATTCAGTGGAGGCACTAAATGCGTGCCATGCTGAATGACTGAAATCTTATATGCTGCTACCTTGTATTCATTTTTCAATATAATTTCTGCATCATTTGTCATTACAATAATGCCTGATGCAATGGCTGCCATATCTGCCATTTTTGTTTTCAATTCATCATTTGGATTTGGTAAAACTGTATGAAATACAAATACAATAGGTTTAGAAATGTTATCAAAAAGCTGTTTAAATTCTCTTTCTTTTTTTGCAAAAAAACCAAACTCATGTTGCATAACAACCAACTTAATATTCTCGTCATTGTTAATTAGAAAAGCCATTTTTACAAATGAATTGCGACTGTCTGTATTTAAGATATATTTTGGTTGTTGCTTATAGTTATGTTGCTCTGTTTCTGATTCTAAGGCACAAATAGAACAAGTAAAACTATCTTCGAATTGATTATTTAATGCATTTATTAAGTCCTGGGAATAAGTGGCTATACCACATTCTCGTGGAGGAAAAGAGGTGATAAAAAGAACTTCAGGGATGTTATTTTCATATTCAATTACTCCATCAGAATTAACTGATAAATTTTCTGTAACTGAATTCCGAAAGCCCCATTCGACTTCTGAACGATATAATATAAGGTCTGTTTTCATAATTTGTAAAATTTAAATTTTATTTAAAGCCAATTCAGCTAATAACTCCTTTAAGCTTAATGATGCTACAGCAATGCGTTCATCGGCAGCACCATAATAAATATAAAGTGTGTCTTCTTCTACCAGCGCACCTGTAGGAAAGCATACATTATTTACTTCGCCTTTCAACTCCCATTCTTTTTGTGGAAAAAACAAAGGATAAGGCAACCTGGCAATTTCTTTTTGTGGATTTTTTAAATCCAGTAAAGCCGCACATGCTGAATATACATAACCTTTTATTGAATCTTGCACGCCATGATAAATAAGTAACCACCCATCTGCCGTTTCTATTGGTGGGCATCCGCTGCCAATATAACTTACCTCATGCTGATATTTTGGAGTTAACACCAAATATTCGTCAAAATTTTGAAAGTAGTTTTGCCAAAATCCTATGGTTAATTCTTCCAATTTTTCTACGGCTACAACTATTTGTATATCTGGCTTTATTCGGTGTAAAAAGAAAAATTTATTGTTTATTTTCCTTGGAAAGATTATTAAGTTTTTATCCCAAATAAATATTTTTCCATCTTGCTTTTCTTGCTTTTTTTGATAATCGTTATAACGGATATATTTTTCATGTATGGTTCCTGCATTTTCAGTAAAATGAGCAAACTCCTCGTAAGTGATTTGTGGTACCATTATTCCAAGCTTTTTCCAATGAATTAAATCTGTTGAAGTAGCTAAAGCACCCAAAGCATTAATGCCATCATAAGCTGTATATGAAAGGTAAAAAGTATCATCTACTTTTACAATTCGTGGGTCTTCTAATCCTTGAAATTCATACTCGGATTCAGGAAAAAGAAGTGGCTTCTCATTTCTTGTTTCTATTACCATTGGTGAGGACAACTTACAGTATCCAATGGTTGAATAATTGTCTTTTGCTACTGCTCTATAGAACATGTGAATTGCATTCCCAACTTTAATTACGGCAGGGTTCAATACGCCTTCGCTTTCAAAAAAATTGGTTGTTTTGCGAAGCAGAATACCTAGTTTGTTTACGTTTATCATTTTACGATAGGATCTTTACTAATATTATTTTTGTTAGATTTCTTTTGAGCTTTCGCTACTTTCTTTTCTTTGGCTGTTTTAGCAGGGGCCTTTTTGTCAGATTTCATTTTTTTTGTTTTGATATGCTATTTTAGTTTAACCATAAGTAAAATTAACTTTGCTTTTTTCCAATTCTAAGCTATCTTTCATTTACTTTATTTTATTGGTATAACAAATAGTGGCATAGTTGCCTTTTTGATTAAATGGTGAGCAGTGCTACCCAGAAACAACTCTTCAATTCGACTTCTGCCATGTGTACCTATTACTATTAAATCGCAATGTTCTTTTTTTGCTGTTTCTAAAATACCATCAGCAATATCTCCATGCACTACTGCTGATTGTATTGTATCGTCTTGTAAGTACAATTTTGTTTTTGCTAAAAATTGTGTTGCTTCTTTTTCGATGTTTTGTAATGCTGCATTATCCAAAAAGGCATCATTTGTAAAACCAGCAAAACCCATAATGGGGTCATAAACAGTAGATGAGTAGTAACCCGCATCCTCTATAACATGCAATAAGACAATATCCGAATTCATTGCTTTGCCCAATGCGTACCCTTGCTCCGCTACTTTTCGTGCAGATAGTGCATAATCAATAGCTATTAGTATTTTTTTCATTATTCAATCATATTATTTATAAAAAATGTGTGGTATCTATCATTATTCTATTTATAGATAACAGATAAATTAGAAGCTGTCAGCGAAGTTGTGTTCAACATGCAAGTTGTTATCCAAATTCCAAATACCTGGCGTATTCCATGCAATTCTGCCGGCTTCTTCTTTTTGGTATAAAGAGCTAACAGTGCCATTTAAGGTAACCTTTGTACCATTAACATGTACCTTTATATCATCTGCATTCAAAGCCCAACTGCGTTGAAGATGATGCTCAATAACTTTAGTTTCCATGGCATCTACTGTTTCAGATTTAATGGTTATGTCATTACTTATACCAATAATTCCTTCTAAATTCCTAATAGCATTTTTGGCTTCTTCTTTTTGGTAATTCCAACTTAGGTCTCCTGTTAATGAAACCCAGCCATTTTCAACCTTCACTTTTATTTTGTCGTTGGGTATTTGCCAATTCCACTTGTAAGCCTTTAAAATTTCATCAGCTATATCATTATCGTTTATTTTATCCCAACTGTTGTGACGATGT
>JANMIV010000183.1:0-7353 GCA_031375995.1 Bacteroidota bacterium | reverse complement strand
CGGTCAACACCTTCGCAAATAATAGATTCATAACCCATTTCTTCTATTAATTGAGCCAATGCATTATTGTATTGCAATTCTGTATTTCTAAAAACTTTTGGTTCGTAGTTAAAATGCTTTTTTAAGAGCGCTTTGTGTTTTTCTATCTGGCGTTTAAACTCATCCTTACTAAAAATATAAGCCAATGAATGGTAATAGGTTTCGCTAATAAACTCTACACAACCAGTGGCAGCCAAATCTTTAAAGCTTTGCAACACATCTGGTCGCCATGTTTCAAATTGCTCTAATGCTACCCCACTGATAGAATAGCTTATTTTAAAAGCACCTTTGTGTTTGGCTATCAAATCAAGCATCATGCGGTTGGTAGGTAAATAACAGCGTTCGCTTACTTTATCAAGTACCTGGCGGTTTTTCTCATCAACAAAATAATGATGGTTTTGGCCAATATCAAAAAAAGTGTATTCTCTTAAGCGGTAAGGCTGATGCACTTGAAAGTAAAAACAAATGGATGGCATATTGGAATGGTTTTAGTAAGTGTTTATATGTAAAAATTCGATGGCTTATTTAATAATAGATTGATATACTTTGATAACTTTATCTGCCGTATTTTCCCACGTAATATCTTTTAAGTCAACGGCTGCTTTGCCCACAATTTCATCATGCAGACCTTTATAATCCAAAGAAGCTATCATATATTGAGCTAACTTATGGGTATCCCAAAAATCTATTTTAAGTGCGCTAGGCAATACCTCACCAGCACCGCTGGTTTTGCTCATGATTACGGGTAAACCATACTGAACCGCTTCTGCCGCACTTAGTCCAAATGGTTCGCTCACACTTGGCATACAATATACATCGCTTATAGCAAGTAATTCATTCAGCTTTTGTTTATTTAGGAATCCAGTAAAGTAAAATTTATCTCCCAATCCGTAGGAAGCAATTTTTTCAATCAATGGTTTGTGTAAGTCGCCACTGCCAGCCATTACAAATTTTACATTTTTATGTTTTTGCAATACAATACGTGCTGCTTCTACAAAAAATTCAGGCCCTTTTTGCATGGTAATTCTACCAAAGAAAATGATTAATTTGTCTTTATGCGGGCTCTTTTTTACTGTTTTATTGATGGCCTCAACTCCATTATGAATAGGGCAAATTTTAAATTCTGGTACATCATAGTATTTATGGCATATACTGCCTGTATAATGGCTCACAGGAATAATTCTATCAGCCAAATTCATGGCTCTTTTTTCTAAATCGTACACCCAATTTTTACTGCTTTCTCCAGATCTGTCGTACTCTAGCGAGTGCACGTGCAAAACCATGGGTTTTCCAGTTCTTATTTTTAATTCAATAGCTGGTAGAAAAGTCATCCAGTCATGTGCATGAATTACATCAAAGTCTTGTCGCAAAGCATATTGAACAGAAATACGAGAAAATTCAATGGCTTTTTTAATTACATCACCTGCATACAAGGCATCTATTTCAAAAGGTTGAACATCCTCTCTATACACGTCATAAAATTTCTGATTTACACTTTCATCGTCTCTTATTTTGGTATATGGATTTACCCCAGCATCAATTTGGTGTGTGTTAAATCCGTTATTTCCATAATTAGGCTGTATATTGAATAATTCACGCAATTGATCTTTGCTAAAAGAGTTTAATCCAATGAGTTCAATATTGGGTATTTTAAAATTTGGAACACTTTTAGGAATTATCATTTTTACCTCAGCCAAAGGAGAGAGGGCTTTACATAGACCCAAACATGCCACACCCAAACCACCGCTTATTACGGGAGGAAATTCCCATCCAAACATTAATACTTTAGGTCGTTTTTGCATGTTGTTCAAAAGTCAAAAGGTTCAAATAATCATTGTAGCAATATATCTTTTTAACAGAATAACAAAAAATATTTTCGAAGTATTTGAATATTTAACCTATTGGGATAAAAAAATTTAGGTATCATTTAAAAAAATATTTACTTGTGTTCTTATTCGTTCCTATTTATCAATGCTAACACAAACAAAATACTCAGACAAATTCTATCCAGATGCGGTTGTTTCCGTGAAAAAAGAAGGTAATTTTTTTATTTTTAATACCTCAGAAACTATTTTAGAGGTAAGGGTAATGACCGATAAAATTATTAGATTTAGGTATGCGGCAGATGGTTTTTTTCAAAAAGAGTTCAGTTATGCTGTAAGTAAATATTTTGAGGAAAAACTAGTTGAGCTTTATTTTATTGAAGACAGCGATAATTACTATATACAAACGCAGTCTATAACCTGTAAAATAAGGAAAGCGGATATAAAAATAACCATGCTCGACAAACAGAATAATGTGATTTGCCAGGACGAAGCGGGTTTTCATTGGCAGCATTATTTGCAAAAGGGAGGTAAAATAAACTACTGTAGTAAAATAATACAACCCGATGAGTATTTTTATGGATTGGGCGATAAGCCTACCGAAATGAACTTAAGAGGACATTATTTTGAAAACTATGGTGCAGATACCTACGGTTTTCAGAAAGACAGCGATCCCTTGTACAAAAATATTCCTTTTTATATGGGAGTGCATAGCAAAGGCAAAATTGGCTATGGCATTTTTTACGATAATTCTTTCCGCACCATTTTTGATTTTGGCAAAGGAAACAGTGATATAATGAGCTTTTATGCCCGTGGGGGCGAAATGAATTATTATTTTATTTACGGTCCAGACCTAATTAAAGTAGTAGAACAATACTCAACCCTTACTGGCAGGCCAGAATTGCCTCCAATGTGGAGCCTTGGCTACCACCAGTGCAAGTGGAGCTATTACCCAGAAAGTAAAGTACGCGAAATAGCTTCTGAATTTCGCAAGCGCAAAATTCCTTGCGATGCCATTTATTTAGACATAGATTATATGGAAGGCTTCCGCTGTTTTACTTGGAGCAAAGAGTACTTTCCTGACCCTAAGAAAATGATTGGCGAATTGGCACAGGATGGATTTAAAACAGTAGTAATTATTGACCCCGGTATAAAAATAGACAAAGATTATTGGGTATGGCAAGAAGGAATAGCCAATGACTATTTCTGCAAAAGAGCAGATGGTACTTTAATGGAAGGCGATGTATGGCCAGGTAAGTGTCATTTCCCCGATTTTACCAATCCAGCAGTAAGAGAGTGGTGGAGTGGCTTGTTTAAAGGTTTGGTGGAAGCAGGTGTGCGTGGCGTTTGGAACGATATGAATGAACCTGCTGTATTTGAAATTGGCACTTTTCCTGAAGATGTAAGGCACGACTATGATGGGCATCCGTGCAGTCACAGAAAGGCCCATAACGTATATGGTATGCAAATGGCACGTGCTACCCAAAAAGGCATTAAAAGGTATTTGCAACCGAATAGGCCTTTTGTAATTACACGCTCTGGCTACAGTGGATTACAGCGTTACTCTAGCGTATGGACAGGTGATAATATAGCCACTTGGGAGCATTTATGGATAGCTAGTCAGCAATGCTTGCGTTTAAGCATAAGTGGAGTTTCATTTTGTGGGAGTGATGTGGGAGGATTTATTGGAGAGCCAGACGGGGAACTTTATACCCGATGGATTCAATTAGCCGCTTTTCATCCATTTTTTAGAACCCATAGCGCTGGCAACGAAACCAAAATAGACCAAGAGCCATGGAGTTTTGGAAGCAAATACGAATATGTAATAAAAAAGTTTATCCATTTAAGGTATCAATTACTTCCATACATGTACACCGCTTTTTGGCAAAACAGTATGTTTGGCACTCCCATTTTGCGCCCACTAGCCTATTTAGATCAAACAGATACAGAAACATTGTACCGCAATGATGAGTTTGCCGTTGGCGATCATATACTGCTTTGCCCAGTAATGCGCCCTGGAATAAGCGAGCGCACCGTTTATATTCCTAGAGGCAATTGGTTTAATATATGGAACGACCATGAATACCACGGTGGTAAAGAACATGTAATAGGATGCCCTATTGATAGAATGCCCGTATTTATAAGAGCTGGAGCTGTTATTCCGCAGTGGCCTAAGCAGCAGTATGTAGGAGAGTTGGAGGTTATAGAAGTAAGTTTAAATGTTTATTTCAATAAGGGCAAAGAAGTGCTCAGTTATTTGTACGAAGATGCAGGCGATAACTATGGATATAAAATGGGATTGTCAAAAACCCACAAATTCTATGTAAAAGGAAACAGCAAGAACTTTATTATTTCGCATATTGTAGAAGGAGACTTTGAAACCAATAAAACCTTTAAAATAGTAGTACATGGCATTCCTTTTCAGTGCAAAGAGTTTGTAATAGATGGCAAAAGCCATAACATAACTGAAAGAAACCTTGCTGTAGGTACCATTAAGTTTAAGGCAGATAAAGAATTTAAACGCATTATATTAAGGTAGTTTTTTAGTTGATGGCTGATAGTTGATAGACGATAGTTGGTATTTGATAGAAAATAGAGATGCACTCGCCAGAGGGAAGCTAGTAAGCCTAATAAAATCTTCTGACTGAGAGAATAACCAAAACCGCTTTAGATAAAAACTAACACCAAATTTCCCACTTTTAAAGTCCATTTCAAACAATATATTTGAATGTTAATTGGCAAAACATGAACAGATCTAGGTTAAAACTTAGTTTAGGATTAATTTTTTTATTGAATTTGTCAATTAATGCAGTTCGTGCACAAGTAATTGAAGAATTTTATGTACAGGAATTCCCCTTTAAAATAGATGACTTCATTTATAAATATCATCAGCATAAAATAACAATCTTTAACATTAAATGTACCCATTATTTGAAGAACAAAAAGTGGCAATGTTTTAATTACACCTGTACTTTTAAAAATGATTCCATTTTAGAAATAAAGGACAAGAAATCTGTGATTAGATATATTATAAGGGACAAAGAATTTTATCATTATGAAGAAATCAAAAAAGAAATAGATACTAATTTAATAAAATTTACTACTCCCAAAAATGATGTTTATGTAAAACATTTTGACTCTATGGGTTTTCAATGTCGAAACGTCTATGTAATTTATAAATCAGATACTTTTCTAGAAACACAACATGTTACCAAAAGTGATTCATTAAATAGAATTGTTTTTGAAAATTATCAAACTTTCGGCTATTACCGACATGGAGTAATTATACCTGATAGCTATGTAAAAACCTATTATTCAGGTGATACAACTATTCATGAGTACTTTAGAAAAATAAAAAACCAATGGCAACCTGATTACCGATATTACTATACTTGTAACAAATTTGAAATTAAAAATAAACAATTGCTAGAACACAAAGAAGATTGGTATTTTAAAACTATTTACTTTAATAATCCGAGCAAAAATGATGAATATGCTGGTAGAGAAATTATAAAGTATGAATATGATAATGATGGATTAGAAAAAAGAGTTATTAAAACAAATCAAGGGCTGTATTTTGAAGGGCAAGGTAAAGTTGATAGGAACGAATCTATTGTGGTAACTTTTACAATTATAAAATAATATCACTCTGGTCAGATGATTGAAAAGCCTTTGGGCTGCAAAGGCGTCAGACGGGTTTATAAAATTAAAACAACCCCAAATTTACCGCTTTTAAAATACACCACAAACAATATATTTGAATGCATAATTGGCGAAATATTTATATGCTGTAATAAAGACCTAGCCGACCAGAACTTAAAAGAGCCAAGAACATCTGCTATGGTTAGTTACAATAACTTTATTAATAAAACAGGCATATTACTGAAAAATAGTTGGTAGAATAAGTGAAATGCCTCATTGATAAAAGGATTGAAGGTAGTTTTGTGGAAGTCGTTTCACTAAACTTTTTTATAAAGTAGAAACATTTTCTAAACCCCACTCGTCAAAATGAGTTTTTTTAGCCATTCAGCTTACCAAAAAAAGTTTTATTTGCTTTAAAATTTATCTACCCACCAACTATTTTTCAGTACATTGCCTCAAATAAAGAGTAGAAATATGTAAGGTTTCTTGCACACTCTATCGACTTTTTCAAAAATTCTCTGCTTAAATAAAAAGCTAAAGTAGTTTATAACCAAAAAAGGTTGCCATTTGGCAACCTTTTTTGGTTATACTGATTGTTTGTAAAGTTTATTTAAATTCAACATCATATCGTCAGTCATTTTTTGCAAATCATATTCAGGTTTCCATCCCCAATGTGCCTTTGCTTCGCTATCATCAATGCTTTTTGGCCAACTATCTGCTATGGCTTGTCTAAAGTCAGGTGCAAAATCAATGGTAAAACTTGGAATATGCTTTTGAATAGAAGCTGCAATTTCCAGCGGGTTAAAGTTCATACCAGCAATATTATAGCTACTGCGAATTTTTACTTGTTCTGCTGGGGCTTCCATTAAGTGTATGGTAGCTTTTAGCGCATCAGGCATATACATCATAGGTAAAGTAGTTTCTGCATTTAAAAAACAAGTATATTTCCCTTGTTTAATGGCTTCGTGGTAAATATGCACTGCGTAATCGGTAGTTCCTCCACCTGGAGCAGATTTATACCCAATAAGACCTGGATAACGGATGCTACGCACATCAACTTGGTATTTTTGGTGGTAATATTCGCAAAAACGTTCTCCTGCTTGCTTGCTAATACCATATATGGTATTTGGTTCCATTACAGTATATTGTGGCGTTAAAATACTGGGTGTGCTTGGTCCAAATACTGCAATAGAACTTGGCCAATATACTTTTTTAATCAACCCCTCTTTGGCTGCATCTAAAATATTAAACAAACCTTGCATGTTTAAATCCCAAGCAAATTTCGGATTTTTTTCTGCCGTTGCACTTAGCAATGCTGCTAATAAATATACTTGTGTAACCTTGTATTTTTTTATAACCGAGTATATTCTATCTCGATCCATGATATCTATTATTTCAAATGGACCACTTAATGTTTCTGGGGCTTTAATATCACTGCATATTACATGGTCAGTGCCATAAATAGCGCGCAATGCTTCTGCTAGTTCTGTTCCAATTTGTCCGTTTGATCCAATAATAAGTACCGTGTCAGTATCCATAGTGTAAATAAATTTTGCTCAAATTTATTGTATTTTTTTACTTGTGAAAGTATTTTTTTAAGCCGTAAAATTTAATAAGCGCACAATAGAAAAAGGATCAACACAATACCGCATTAGTCCTCATAAAAGTCAATTAAATCAGCAAAGTACGAGTGATCCCAACCCTCGCTTATGTCTTCAAAATCCTCATCAGGAATATTGGTATGCCTTAATTCGGCAGAAGTACCTTGTTTATGTGCATGCAAAATAATGGTTACAATAGAGGGTGTTTCATTGTTTTCGCCAAAATACCATTGTTGTACTATTTTTTT
>JANMIV010000140.1:0-2677 GCA_031375995.1 Bacteroidota bacterium | reverse complement strand
TGCCCATTAATCCCAATATATCTATATGGGTAAACTCATTGGCGGCATATAGTTGGGCTATGTTGTTGAGTTCCGCTTCATCTAAGCCAAACTTAGTTGCTTCATCAGCAATGCTTACTTGCAGAAGTACTTTTTGTATTTTATTTATTTTGGCAGCTTGTTTGTTTATTTCTTTTAGTAGGGGTAGGCTATCAACCCCATGTATAAGGTGTACAAACGGAATAATATATTTTACTTTATTGCTTTGCAAATGTCCAATCATGTGCCACTCCACGTCTTCGGGCATTTGCTGGTACTTGCTCACTAGCTCCTGTACCTTATTTTCGCCAAATGCTCTTTGTCCTGCTTGGTAGGCTTCTAGGAGTAATTCTACTGGTTTTGTTTTGCTCACTGCAATTAATTTTATATTTTGGCTCAGTTCTTGTTTTATTTTTTCAATATTTGCAGCAATACTCATTATGATTAAATTATTTTACAAATATGCACTAATTGCTTTAGTTATTGCAACTTCGGCTTGCCAACAAAGCACATTAGAGCCAAAACCTTTTTTTGATAGAAAGAAAATGGGAGATATACTAACGGATATACACTTGGCAGAAGCCAATGTAAATACCTTTGGTTTAAGTGGCGATTCATTGGATAAAACCATGCTAGCCTACTACGAAACTGTATATAGAACCAATCAAGTAACGGAGAAAGATTTCAATACCAACTACACGTATTATTTAGAAGAACCCGCTTTATTGGATAGCGTTTACGCAGATGTATTGAGCAATTTGGCTAAACTACAGTTGGCTAAGTAAGGGCTAAGTATCTCGTTATGAAATAGGTTGATAAAAAATAAACTTGAATTAGGACAAGAAAAAAGAAACATTTCAAGCAGAACTCTTAGTTCAGAAAGTGCTTAACATTGTAAGCCCAAAAAAGGAATTGGTGGCAGAAAACTGTTTAGTATGATGAATACCCATCCAAACCAGTAAATCCAGTTTTATGGTTTCAAAATAGCGTTCGTTTATTAGACATAAGAAAAGCCAATATTTAGGTCAGCATGCATGTTTAAATGTTAAATTATTGGTTGAGTAAAGCAGTACAGCATTCATTTTTGAGGTATTGCTATATTATTCACTATATTGCATGAATAAACTAGTAACACTTTTGACATTTCACGATTTTAAATTTAATAAAACCCTATTGGATAGTTTGGATGCCATGGGTTTTGAAACACCTACTCCAATACAAGAACAAGCCATTCCAGTAGTAATTGATAACAAAGATTTGATTGCTTGTGCACAGACAGGTACTGGCAAAACAGCCGCTTACTTGCTGCCTGTAATGAACAATATTATTAATGATGGACTGGGTAAACTCAGCACTTTAATTATTGCACCTACACGCGAGTTGGCGCAGCAAATAGACCAACAAGTAGAAGGAATGGCTTATTTCACTGGCATTAGCTCAGTAGCAGTATATGGCGGAAGCGATGGACAAGTATTTGTTCAGCAACAAAAAGCCATGCGCGAGGGAGCAGACATTGTAATAGCAACTCCTGGACGCTTAATAGCCATGCTTACTTCCAGCGGATCTGTTGATATGAGCAATATAAAGCATTTGATTTTAGATGAAGCAGATAGGATGTTGGATATGGGTTTCCATGACGATATCAACAGAATAATTAATTATTTGCCAAAAGAGCGACAAACCCTTTTGTTTTCAGCTACCATGCCACCTAAAATACGCATGTTGGCCAATAAAATACTTAATAAACCCGAACAAATAAATATAGCTATTAGCAAGCCAGCCGAAGGTATTTTACAGCAAGCTTATATGGCTTACGACAACCAAAAAACGGCACTACTAACTGCATTATTGGGTCAAAAAGATTTTGGTAGTACCATTATTTTTGCCAGTACCAAAGAGAAGGTAAAAGATTTAGATAGAGAATTGAGAAAAAGCAAAATGTCCATCAAAGCATTTCATAGCGATTTGGAGCAATTGGAACGCGAAGCCATTATGAGTGAGTTTAGAAACCACCAAGTACAAATTTTAATAGGTACCGATATACTTTCTCGTGGTATAGATGTAAGCGGCATAGGCTTGGTGGTAAATTACGATGTGCCAAGCGATCCAGAAGATTATATACACCGCATAGGCAGAACGGCAAGGGCAGAGAGTACGGGCACGGCCATTACTTTTATCAATCCAAAAGATGCACGCAAATTTTTCAATATAGAAAGCCTCATTGGTTACGAAATACCTAAATTACCTTTAATTGCAGAACTTGGAGAAGCTCCTTTATATCAACCAGAGCTTAAAATAAAAAAGGAATTTAGTAAGACTGGCAAAAAACCTTTCAAGAAGAAAAACTTCAAAAAAGGCAATAGTTCGCCAAGAACATCTTAATTTTAGAGGATGTAATACTCTAGTAATACTGCTTTTCCCGTCCAAGGGTCATCTATTTAAGCGTATTAAATGACTTGTCTTTTTTTTAACAAGTTAAAAGAATAATTTATATATTTGAGAAAAAAAATGGTATGAAGGTATTTACTTTAATTCTTTGCCTTTTTTTGAGTTATGAATTAGTTGCTCAAGATTGTGAGTTTGAAACAAAAATTGAGGGACCTGGTCGTTCCCTTTACCCCAAAGTAATTAATTCTGATAGTTTTTTCTACATCATATA
>JANMIV010000100.1:0-2106 GCA_031375995.1 Bacteroidota bacterium | reverse complement strand
TTTTTGGCTGCTTTTGCTATCAATGAGAGTTTGACAAATAAAGAAACCATTGCTAAGTGGAAAATGTATTTTTTGCTAGTATTGGGTGTGGTTATAGGATTGTTGCTTTCTGCAATTACGCTTATTGATTTATACAAAGATGAAATAATCCCATATATTGATGATGATTTTGCAAAAGCTTGTTTAAGTATAAATGCAGATTGGACATGGTTTGAAGGGATACTTGGTTTGCTTTTTATTGCCTTTATAAGCATCAGTTTTTACTATTTTAAAAAAGTAATTTTAGAAAAAGCATATTATATACTATTGATTTCCATTTCACTTTTTCTGCCACTTTACTTGGCTTTTGTGGTACCAAAAATAGAGCAGTATTCACAAGGGCCAGCAATTCATATGCTTGAAAATATTGCAGAGCACGACAGTTATATTACTACTTTGGGTTACAAAAGTTACGCACACTACTTTTATGGGAATGTAAGGCCTTATAAAAATGATTCCGCTAGAGATAATAATTGGTTATTATCAGGAAACATTGATAAGCCAGTATATTTTCTGTTACATGTAAATGATACTCAAAACCATACAAACAAAAATATGTTTGTAGTAGATCAAGAAGGCGGCTTTATATTAATGAAAAGAAAAGTAGTTAGTGAATAAATGGTTTTATATGCAACAAAAAAGTATTTCTAAGGAACTTTTTAAGTAATGTTGCGTTCATTTTAAATAGATGAGTCAATCAAAAAACAAAGACATAATTATAAAAGGTGCACGCGTTCATAATTTAAAAAATATTGACGTAAATATAAAAAGAAACTCCATTACCGTAGTTACGGGTGTTTCTGGTTCTGGTAAATCGAGTTTGGTATTTGATACTTTATATGCAGAAGGGCAGAGGCGTTATGTAGAGAGCTTATCGGCCTACGCCCGACAGTTTTTAGGGAAAATGAATAAACCAGATGTAGATTATATACATGGTATATCACCTTCCATAGCCATTGAGCAAAAAGTAAATACACGCAATCCACGTTCCACAGTAGCCACTTCAACTGAAATATACGATTACCTAAAATTATTGTTTGCTCGCATAGGCATTACCTTTTCGCCCATTAGTGGCAAAATGGTAAAGCGCCATACTATTGATGATGTAGTACAGTATATTTTAGCTTTTCCCAATGATACCAAAGCATATTTGTTAGTAGCCATAAAATCTGATGCTACCTCACTTAAAAAGAAACTAGAGGTTTATTTACAAACAGGTTTCAATAGGCTATTTATAAACCATGAAGTAGTAGATATTGAGGACTACCTTAAAACTTATACCAAACCAACGGCCACAAAAGCAAAAAAGGGTGAGATACCATCACTTGATACTTCTTTATTTTTGCTAATTGACCGATTTGCAGTGCAACAAGATGATGAAGATTTTTTAAATAGAATATCAGATTCTATACAAACTGCTTTTTTTGAGGGAGAAGGAGAGTGTACCTTAAATGTATTGAATGCCGATAAAAAATACCATGCAGAGTATTTTAACAATAAGTTTGAAGCAGACGGGATTAAATTTGAAGAGCCTAGTGCTAATTTCTTCAGCTTCAACAATCCTTATGGTGCCTGTAAAACCTGCGAAGGTTTTGGCAATGTAATAGGCATTGATGAGGATTTGGTGGTGCCAGATAAAGGATTATCTGTTTTTGAAGATGCTATTGTGCCTTGGAAAGGAGAAAAAATGAAAGAATGGAAGGAAATATTTTCAAGGCATGCACGCAAAAATGAATTTCCTATTCATAAACCCTATTTTGAATTAGACCAAAGCCAAAAAGACTTTTTATGGCATGGCGGAAATGAGTGGCCTGGTATTGATGTATTTTTTAAAGAGCTTGAAAAACAAACCTACAAAATTCAATATAGGGTAATGCTGGCTAGGTACAGAGGTAAAACAACTTGTCCTGATTGTAAAGGAACTCGTTTGCGCAAAGATACCAACTATGTAAGGTTGGTTTTATCTGATGATTAGGCCAATATAAACACACTGAAAGTAAGTACAAAGCAAATGTCGCTTTCAAGCCTATTGCTTATGAGTATTGATGATTGTGTAAAATATTTTGA
>JANMIV010000263.1:0-1031 GCA_031375995.1 Bacteroidota bacterium | reverse complement strand
ATCATTTTGCTTAAAAATCACAATCAACATCCATTCACCTAAGCTGGTATTGCGCAATATCATATTACGCATAAATCCTTCTTGGCTGCGGGCATTGAAAAAATCAAATTCGTTTTTCACACAAAACTCCTTAATGATATTTCTGATTTCATTGTGCAAATCGTCCATTAAATAACATTTTTGCACATCAAGTATTTTATCAAATTTACCAGGCATATGGAAACCCAAACCTTTATGTTCTGCTATACTTAAATCGTCTTTATTGTCCAATGATTCCAACCACTTTTTATCGGTAAAAGTAAACTCCAATTTATTTCTATAATACTGGGTTTGCTCAGAACCAATAATAGGTTCAGGCGTTGGAAAAGGAAACTTACCTATGCGCTCAAATGCATCAATAACTTGCTGTTGTTTGTATTTAAGTTGGGTTTCATAGCCCATGTGTTGCCATTTACAACCACCACACATGCCAAAATGAGCGCAAAAAGGTTCAATTCTTTCTGGAGAAGGTGTAATTATCCTTTCAATTTTGGCAAATGAATGGGTTTTCTTTTGTTGGTTTACATATAAATCAACAATATCGCCTGGTACAGCAAAATCAACAAAAATGACTTGCCCTTCATGTTTTGCAATGGCTTTGCCCTCGCTACCAGCACTTATTATTTCAATATTTTCTAAAACGTATGGTTTAAATTTTCTTTTGCTCAATTTTGTATTTTTTTAGCCACAGATTTCACAGATTACTTATAATTTATGAAAAAATGTTTAGTAATTAACAAGCGCAAATAACAGTAATTTATAGGTATTTAAATAAAAAAGTTCAACCAAATAAATGATTGAACTTTTTTGAAGGTCGTTACAGATACCAACCTTGGGCAATATCAAAAAACTATCGTCTATGGTCTATCAACTGACAACTAGCAACTGACAACTAACTTGCTTTAAAAGCTTTAGCCGCTTCTATAATTTTAGGCATTACTTCAAAAGCATCACCTACTATACCGTAATCGGCTGCTTTAAAGAAAGGAGCT
>JANMIV010000002.1:0-7821 GCA_031375995.1 Bacteroidota bacterium | reverse complement strand
CATTACTTACGCTAAAGATGTAAAAACACGTATAACTCAACTTTATACTACTAGTGTGCCTTTTGCCTTTGAGTTGGTATATGCAGCTAAAGTAGCTAATCCTGAAAAAGTGGAGGCTGCCATACATACTGCCTTTGCCCCTAATAGGGTAAATGCCAAACGCGAGTTTTTTGATATAGACCCCATACAAGCCATTAGCATTATTAAACTGTTGGAAATACAAGATAGCACTGCTGAAATTAACAATGAATTAGAACCGAGCACCATTGATAAAATAGAGCTAGATGCAGGTAAAGAATATGCTAAAAAACGCCCTAGGCTTGATTTTTTAGAAATGAATATTCCAATTGGCAGTGAGTTGGTTTGTAATAAAAATGGTGAAAAAGCTACAGTAAAAACCAATAGGTATGTAATTTTCAGAAACGAAGAAACTTCTTTAACTAGCGCTACTAAAATCATTTTGGAAAACGATTATGCAGTAGCCCCCGGCCCTTATTGGACTTTTAACGGTAAAAGCCTCCACGATATTTACAACGAAACATATTTAAGAGCTGAATAAAATGAAATTTGATTTGAGTAATATGGTTTTTCCATCTGTGGAAGAAAATTTCGAATCCTTCTTCAGAAGAGAACTAATGCGTTTAAAAAATAAAGATGGAATTGTTTCTAATTTAAGAGTTTTACTTATTAAATTTGGTAATTCTGACCCACTTCTAATCGGAACAAAACAACGAGAAATAATATTAAGTGAAGCGGATACATTTATTAAAGTAACTTTTAGTAAGGATCTATTTGACGATTTTATCAAAACACATTTTATTCCTGCGAAACATAAAAATCAAAAAGAGGATGGTGATGTAATAAAAATATTGAAGGCTTTTTTAGAAACCCAATATCAATCAAATGAGCAAATTAAAAAAAGTTGGAACTATAGAAAGTCAAAAATAAAAGAAATTATATACAACCTTGAAAATTATGGACTACATCCAAATCTCTTCACTAAAAAAACTGATAAAAAATTCTATCATGTAATTATCACAAATGGTAATTTGAAAAAGCCTATAACAAATAAGTGGTTTTTTATGAGCAAAGAACAACTTGACAATTCAATAATTATTCCCTATCAAAATGGTAGCAAAATTCTGATCGAAGGAATAAATATCCCTATTAAGAAAATACAAAGAGTCAGAATTAGTTCCCATTTTTTAAATAATTCTCAAGTGGAATTATTAGCATTGAAACATAATTTCAAGTGGAATTTGAAGAAAAATGAGTACTTAGATTATTTTGAATTTTGTGAGGATGTTACAAATGAGCTATTAAAACAAACAATAGAAAACGAACAAACAAAAATTGAGACAGAAAAATTCAATAAATTATTAAAAAAATTGAAGGATTATCCAGAAGTAAAAAAGCTTCTAAAATCTGCGCATAATAATTTAGATAATCCAGAATTAAATAGAAACGCTTTAGACAATTGCAGACTTGCGCTTGAGCTTGTTTTAAAGTCATTGTTTAAAAATGATAAATCATTAGAGAATCAAATTCCGCACCTTGGACAATTCTTAGAAGAAAGAGAAATTACAGTTGAAATTCGTAACATGTACTCTATATTATTAAAAAGTTATGCCAAATTTCAAAATGAAAATATTAAACATAATGTTGTACAGATAAGGCAAGATGAGAGCGAATTTATACTTGAAACAACAGTTACTATCATAAACTTTCTGATTTGTGAATAAAATCAAACCAAATAAGCATAAAACATTGGAATTATTAGAAACAGCAGCACAATCGTTAGAGATTGAAAACATTATAAAAAACAGTTACGAATATTTACTAATAGTTTCGCCTTATTTAAAAATAAACAATAGGCTAAAACCAAAACTAGCCGAAGCCTTTAATAGAACTGATACTGTAATTATTTTATATAGAGAAAATGAATTGAATCAAGACGAAAGGTTATGGCTTAATGGTTTTACCAAAATACAATTAGTGCCTATAAAAAACCTTCATGCCAAATGCTACCTTAATGAAGAAACTGCCTTAATTACCTCCATGAATTTATATGATTACTCACAAATAAATAACCATGAATTAGGGGTAAAACTAACCGCAAAAAGCAATAGCAAGGAGCTTAAAACGATTATGGGTTATATTCACAATATTATTTGTACCGATCACCCTAATTTTAAATTTGAAAAACTAAAAAAAGAAGAATGGAGAACCATGAGTGAATTAAATAGTGAATTAATAAATAACTTTAACTTTCCGCAAAAACCAAATGTGATAGATGGCGCTTATATACATATATGTAACTTAGCAAAAAAACTTTATAACTTTAATGCAGACGATATAAGTAATTCAGACCATGGTTATAAAATTAAAAGGCATACAAAAATTGATGTTAAAACTTACGAAATGCTTAAACGTGAAATTGGAAAGCAAGGAATAAGAAAATAAAATTATTTACACCTGACAGGTTTTATATCCCGAATACAACCCGAGTCCATAAATGGCAAGAGATTTACAAATATTATTTAGGCATGCTTTTGTAGCTAATAGTGGAGAGGAATTATTACAATCTTTTTCTGAATTTTTAAACACCTCCGTTTTTATTAAATACTTGGATTTTGAAAACAATAAAAATAATGGGCCTGACCAACCCCAAGATTTTAAAGGCTTTTTATTGATATGCGATATAAAAAACAGCTTAGAAGAAGAATTTATAAAAGCGGATAAAAGTTTTATACTAGATAATTTAGATACTGAAGAAATGTATTGGTTGGGTTTAAATTATTCAATTTATGGTGATGATTATCTCTTTACTACGATACGTTGGGGTGGTTTTTTGGACGATATTGAAATTAGAGCACATGGCGGTAAAGAATCTCCAATTATTAATGATTACAGAAAAAAAATTTATGAATTGATACAAAAACATGGCATGGATTGTGCATTTTATTGTGATGATTCATTTGGGGTAGATGAAATGATGTTGTATTGGAAACATGACGATGAAAGCTTGTTTGCACATTTGATTCAAAAAGGTGTAAAGGTGATAAATTACTTTGAAATAGAAGGTTTGGATTTTAGGAGCATTTTGAATGAACCTGTTTTATTTATAGATGATTTTAGAGATATGAAGGTAAAATAGTTTTGTCCAAGGTTGGTGTCCTCACCAATCCTTCTGAGATACTAAAATAGTTGTTGGCTAGGAGACGCAACAACGGGCAGCGGTGGGTGTAATTGGGTATTAAAACTCCCATCACAACAATGGACTTTAGCTGTTTCTAAATTTGTCCAAGGTTGGTGTCCTCACCAATCCTTCCGAAGTACTAAAATAGTTGTTGGTCAGGAGACGCAACAACGGGCAGCAGTGCGGTGGAATTGGGTATTAAACTCTCACCAGCACAATGGGCTTTAGCTGTTTCTAAATCAAGTGCAGCAGCATCTGCGCTAATCTGTGGCTGTGATGTTATTGGCTAGGAGACGCAACAACGGGCAGCGGTGCGGTGTAATTGGGTATTAAACTCCCATCACAACAATGGGCTTTAACTGTTTCTAAATCAAGTGCAACAACATCTGTGTTAATCTGTGGCTTTTATGTTGTTGGTCAGAAGACACAACAACGGGCAGTTTTGTTTGGCGTGTTAACTAACGCAATAAAGTTCCTTCGCTTTGCTCAGGATGACGTTCCTGAATGTTTGTACAAGGTTGGTGTCTTCACCAATCCTTCTGAAATACTAAAATAGTTGTTGGTCATAAGACACAACAAGGGGCACGAACAAATAAAAACTTTGCCAAAGTTTAGTACTCTGACAAAGTTTTAGATAGTACTAATAACTTAAAATAGTAAATACGGTTTTTCTAGCTTCTTGGTATTGAGCTTCGGTACAGTCAGTTATAGCATTGTCCTCACAAGGGCAATCGGTTGAATTTTGAACCTCACCATAGCCTTTTCCAAATATGCGCGAAGGTTTGGTAATTCTACTTTTTATATACTTAGCCGATGCTTTGGCTCTACCATCTGATAAAATTTGATTGTATTTTTCGCTTGCCCTACAATCAGTAAAACTCCTCAACTCTACCCTCATTTTAGGATATTCGTTCATAATAGTTACAATTTTATCCAATTCTACTTTGGCATCTTCTCTAATAGTAGCTTCGTTCAAATCAAAGTATATTTCGTTTAGCTCTAATATTTTAGCCAAATCAGCTTTTATTTTTATTTGCTCCGCTACTGGAATTTTAGTTAAAATAATATCTGCTTTTACTATCAATTCAGTTCCTAAAGTGTTAGCAAAAACAGTACCATCAACAAAAGTTTCTTTTACAGCTACTAATTTAAAATTACTGTTATTGGCTGCTTTAAATATAAAGACACCATCCTCTTTAGTTATAACTGAATCTATTGCTACATCTTTATCGTTATACAATTTAACAAACGACTTAGGAATTGGAATAGCATTTTTTTGCATTACAACTCCCTGTATTTTTTTTTCAATTTTTTGAATACTGAACGAATACAAATCGTCAGTTCCTTTGCCTCCTGGTCTATTAGATGAGAAGTAACCTGCGGTCATTTTATCATTGGCAATAGCCGAAATATCATCAAAACGGGAGTTTAAAGGAGCTCCCACATTCACAATTTTGCCTATTTTGTCATCTCTTATTTCACAAATAAAAATATCCAATCCACCTAATCCATAACGCCCATCAGAAGTAAAAAATAACATCATACTATTTTCTTCGTAAAATGGAAACAACTCATCGCCTTCCGTATTGATTTGATTGCCTAAATTAACAGGCTTTGACCATGCTCCACTGCCCTCTCTCGTAGTTTTGTAAATATCCGATCCACCAAAACCGCCCGGCATATCGCTGATAAAATACATGGTATTGGCGGCTGCATTAAAACAAGGATGCCCAACAGAATAACCAATGCTATTGTATGTAAATGGTGTGGGAGTTGACCATTTCCCGTCCTTATAATCGCTAAAAAATATTTGCAGCTCTACAATTCTATCTTTGCTTTTATCTTGGTAGTTATTGCGTGTAAAAGCCATAGCGGTTCCTGTTTGGGAGAAAGTAGCAGGCCCATCATGCATTTTGCCATTTATGGTTCTATCAAAATTTACAATATTGGTTAATTGTGTTCTATCAATATCGGCCATGTATAAATCAAGGTATGGTTCATTATGCCAATTATCTTCTTTGCTAAATACCTTTTTATTTCTGCTTGATGTAAACACAATTTTATCCTTAAAATAAGTAGGACCAAAATCTACTTCATTGGTGTTTAGGTTAAGCATTTCAATTTTAAAAATCTTGCTGTCTTGACTCCAATTAATGTATTCTTTGTTATTAGTAATATAATCAATTGCCCTTAAATCAGTTGGCTTTGTTTGCGCAAATTTGTCCATCCAATAAAGACTTTCAGCATATTTATTGTTCATTTTTAAAGCCATGGCATAGTTTATATAATCTTCTGGAATCAAACCTGAACCATTGATAATATAAGTACTATAAACCGAATCTGCTGCTTGGTTATTATCCATTTTATGGTAAGCCATTGCCAATTTGCGTTTACCATCTAAAGTTAAATTTTCGACTCTGCTGTAGGCGGTAATGGCATTTGAATACGAATAGCTAAAAGAGTATTTATCGCCTTTAATTTCATTACTCGACTTTTGCTGAGCTAATAATGGATAACTGAACAATAGGAAACAGATAATGGGTATAATTTTATTTTTCATAATATGTGTAATTTATTTTTTTATTTAAAAATGTTAGAAATACCTGGGTGTATGAATTTGTTTTTTATTGTTTAACATAAAGTCATACCTAAGCAATATTTCATGACTTCCTTGATTGTATTTGGCAGTATTTACTCCAACCGACCAATCAAACGAATAGCCAATGTGCAATTGATTGGTTAAATCAAAACCAATTAAAGCACCAGCGGCATCGCCTGTTCGGTACATAGCACCCAATAAAAATTTATCCATAATGATGAATGAGCCAGTTATATCTGCTTGAACGGGCGCACCTACTATAACTTTAATTAAAGTAGTAGGCTTAAACGACAAACTATTGCTTATTTTCAACATAGTTCCAGCTATAAAAAAGTAATGGAGTTGGTCTTTACCTGCCAATTTTACACCATCACTATTATTACTATAATTGGTTTCCATTAGGTTAGGAATGGATACTCCAGCATAAAAACGTTCGCGCGAATAATAAACGCCAAAACCAACATCAGGTGCTACTTTATTATTGATATTATTAATAAATGCAGGGTCATTCTGTTGATCTAAAGTAAGTTTACTTAAATTAGCTTGAAGCATATTGGCACCAGCACTTAGCCCGAGCGACAACTTAGCATTACGCGAAACACGCATGATATATGCAAAATTGGCTGTAACCGATGAGAAATTAATTGGTCCAATTTTATCGTTCATGACGGCTAAACCTAAACCAATATGTTCATTAGTTAATGGAGCATGTAAAGTTAAAGTTTGGGTAGATGGTGCTCCATCAAAACCCACCCATTGTGAGCGATGCAAAGCTGAAACTGTTAAGGCATCGCGGCTACCAGCATAAGCCGGATTAACCACCATGGTATTGTACATATAATGCGTGTACATGGGCGCCTGTTGTGCTTTTATGTGCAATGTTGCTATTGCAAAAACAAATACAACTGCTGTTTTATTTATAATTTTCATATTCTTGTTATTTTTTATTTGAGTTATAAAATACTTATTTATTTAAATAAATTGTTCCTTTACGATCGGGGCTTCCATCGCCTAAGTTGATAATGTAGAAATAAGTTCCTATTGGCAAATCATCGCCACCAATAGTTACATCTGAATTTGATTTTCCATTCCAATTATTTAGGTAAGGGCTTGCTTCAAGCACTGAATTACCCCAACGGTTATACACATGAATGGAAAGTGCTGGATAGTTTTCAATTCCTTTGATAACAAATAAATCATTGATACCATCACCATTTGGCGAAAAGCCTTCGGGTATTGAAAATACTATATTTACACATGCTTTTACAATTACATTTAAGTTAACCAAAGTAGAATTACAACCATTTTGAGTTACTACTAATGTGTAATTTCCTGAATCAGCTAAAAGTGAGTTAACAATATTGGGATTTTGCACTGTTGATGAAAATCCATTAGGGCCGCTCCAAGTGTAAGTTCCACTAGTAACTGTTTGAGCTGATAAGTTAATTGTTTTACCAACACAAATTGGCGAGTTACTTGATGCAATAGCAATAGGTAAAACATTTACAGTTAGAGAGACATTTACACTACTATCTGTAAAATTACAAGCATTGGTAACAACTAAATTGTAGTTGGAAGCAACATCACTTAAACTAACTGGATTTATTATTAAAGTTGCTGAATTCGCCCCCGAAATATTCCCACCATTTACTAAGTTAACATTGCCTTTACGCCACTGGTAAGTGAAGCCGTTTCCTGATACCACAGCGGTAAAACTAGCTGAACTAGCTGCACATGCTATTTGATTAGTTGGTTCCGTAACAATAATAGGAGGAGTGCTTATATTCAATGAAACATTGATAGATGTATCTCTTGCGGAACAAGTACTTGATATAATTACATTGTAATTGGTAGCAGTATCTAAAATAGTAGTTGCGTTAAATCTCAATGTATCCGTTGTTACGCCTAATATATTCAAGCCATTCACTAAGTTTACATTTCCTCTGCGCCATTGGTAGGTTAATCCTGAACCAGTAGCTTTGGTAATAAATCGTGCAGGGCTTCCTAAACAAACCGTTTGGTT
>JANMIV010000260.1:0-5670 GCA_031375995.1 Bacteroidota bacterium | reverse complement strand
TTCATATTTTTAGGTACTACGGGAGTAGGAAAAACAGAGTTGGCAAAAGCATTGGCAGAGTTTTTATTTAACCAAGAAAGTGCTTTGGTGCGCATTGACATGAGTGAATACCAAGAGAAGCATACGGTAAGTCGTTTAATTGGAGCCCCTCCAGGTTATGTTGGTTACGAAGAAAGTGGTCAATTAACAGAGGCCATTCGCAGAAGACCTTATTCGGTGGTACTGTTGGATGAGATTGAAAAAGCACACCCTGATGTGTTTAACATATTATTGCAAGTGTTAGATGATGGTAGATTAACGGATAACAAAGGCAGAACAGCTAACTTTAAAAATACCATCGTGATTATGACATCCAATATTGGATCGCATATTATACAAGAAAGCTTTGAGCAACTAGATAGGGAGGATAGCGATAAAGAAGCCATTACAGCCCAAGCAAAAGTTAATGTAATGGAACTATTGCGCAGACAAATCCGTCCAGAATTTTTGAATAGAATTGACGATATCATTATGTTTACTCCACTTAGTAGAGAAAACGTAAGGGAGATAGTTACCTTGCAATTTGAAGGACTGAAAGCCACTTTGTTAAATCAACAAATATCGTTAGATATTACTGATGAAGCATTGGATTGGTTATCGCAACTAGGCTACGACCCACAATATGGCGCACGTCCACTGAAAAGAGTGATGCAACGCAGGGTATTAAATGAGTTATCGAAAGAGATTTTAGCAGGTAAAGTAAAAAAGGATTCAAACATATTGATTAGCTTAGATGCTAACCAGCAGTTTCTATTTGAAAACAAATAATATTCCTATTACAGCCTACTTAGGCTCTATGGACACTGTTTTTTGTAAAATTACTTGAGCTTCACCTAATTTTATGGTCATATTATCATTGCTGAAATCAATTATGTCAATGGTATTTACCTTGCCTTTAGCTGAAGTCATGGTTATTTTTTTGTCGTTTTCATTGTAACTCCAAGTGCCTTCCTCTTTTTTAAACAAAGTAGCAGCATATCTTTTATCCGTATTGAAGTGAAATTCCATTTCACCAAACATCATTTTGAGCATTTCATTCTGAGCGGTGTCAGCCTTATTTTTATTGTAAATGGCTTTATATTTCCATTTCCCAATCAATTGTTCCATTTTTTGCGCAGAAACAACTTGTGTAAAGCCACCTAATAACGCAATAAAGAGTAGTTTTTTCATGTTTTTTTATGTTTAGGCAATTATAAAGATGCTAAATGAATATTGGAAGTAATTTTTAATTTCAGATATCTATTGCCTTTAAGGAATCGCTAATGCTTAGTAGTCAGGTGATTGTTATTGTTAAAAATAAACACAATACTAATTAGATTAAAATACGCCAAAATAATGAAGCCCTTCATAGGTAATAAGGGCGTTTTATTCTTTAAAAAGTGGATATACTGTCTATACAATTAATTTTTGTGTTTCAAATATGTTGTTAGTTTCGCTGTTTATAATTTAATAAAATGGATACTACAAAAATGATTAAGGCATATTGCCTAAAAACAAAAGAAAAAAATGTACCAATGCACGAAGCTATTGTTTCAAAAACAGCTAAAGGTGGTTACATAGCTAAAGGAAACGATGGAAAAGGCAATAAAATGGCAGCCATTTTAGGTGAGAAAACTGCTTTGCAAGCCATTAAAGATGGTGTTGCTAAACAAGATTTTTAATTTTTATTCTTCCCTTTTGGTAAAAGGCTGTTTGTTTAAATGCAAACAGCCTTTTTATTTTTACTCCAATTTATTGGTAAAATGGATATTGATAAGCACTAGTAATTAAACATTTTGGCAAACTACTCCGTGTTTTAGTAGTCCTTTTTCCATAAAATCAGCTATATTTGCGCCTCAAAAAACGCATTTTAATTACATGATTGCTTTAACTAATATAGCCTTTGAGTTTGGTGGGCGCTATTTATACAGAAACGCAAATTGGCATATAAAACCCAATGAACGCATTGCCTTAGTGGGCAGAAATGGGACTGGGAAATCTACTTTACTGCGTGTAATCAATGGTGAGTACGGCTTAAGTGAAGGTACTATTAGTAAGCCGAAGGATTTAACCATTGGTTTTTTGAATCAAGATAACCTTAGTTTTGAAACAGAAGACACCATATTGAATGTGACCATGCAAGCTTTTAGCCGTGCTTTGTTTCTAGAAAAGGAAATAGAGGATATATTGGTTAAAATGGAAACCGACCATAGTATGGAAATAATCAACAAATTGAGCGATGCGCAAGAGGAGTTTGACAGATTGGATGGTTATAACATGAAGCACAAGTGTGAAAAGGTGCTGGAAGGACTTGGTTTTACCACGGCTCAATTGCAACAACCTTACAAAAAGTTTTCTGGAGGATGGCGTATGCGTGTAATGTTGGCAAAGTTACTTTTGCAAAATCCAGATTTGCTCATGCTAGATGAGCCAACCAATCACTTGGATTTGCCTACAATTAAGTGGTTAGAGGAATATTTAATTGGATACCCCGGAACGGTAATAGTGGTAAGTCATGATATGGAGTTTTTGGATAAAATGACCAATAAAACCGTAGAAGTAGCTAACCAATCCATATATGAATACAGCGGTAACTATAGTTTTTACTTAAGTGCCAAAGACGAACGTTTAGATTTACAACAACGTCAATTTGATAACCAACAACAATTTATAAAAGAACAAGAGCGTTTTATTGCCCGTTTTAAAGCAAAAGCAAGTAAGGCTACTGCTGCACAAAGTAGGGTTAAAATGCTCGACAAACTAGATAAAATAGAAGCTCCAGAAGATGATAATTCTGCCATTAATATTCAATTTAGACTAGGGCAACAAAGTAGCCGATTGGTGGCTGAAATTAACAATGTAAGCAAATCTTTTCCTGATATAGATATAGTAAAAAATGCCAATGCGCGCATAGAACGTGGAGATAAGATAGCATTGATTGGAGCAAATGGAAAGGGAAAATCTACCTTATTAAGAATTATAGCAGGAGCGGAAAAGTATGAAGGTGAGGCTAAACTTGGTTTTAACGTGCGCGATGCATTTTATGCGCAGCACCAATTGGAGAGTTTAGGACAGCAGAATGAAATATTAGAAGAATTGGCGCACCATGCCACTGATAGAGCCGAAACGGAGTTGCGCACCATTTTAGGTTGTTTTTTGTTTGCAGGCGATGATGTGTTTAAAAAGATAAAAGTATTAAGTGGAGGAGAAAAAGCCCGTGTAGCATTAGCCAAAACACTTTTAACGGAAGCTAATTTTCTGCTATTGGATGAGCCAACCAATCACTTGGATATGCGCAGTATAAATATATTGAGTCAAGCATTACAAGCCTATGAAGGTACTTTTATAACGGTAAGCCACGATAGACATTTTATAAGTGAAATAGCTAATAAAATTTGGTACATAGAAAATTTGGAGCTAAAGGAGTATCCGGGTACTTATGCTGAGTACGAAGAATGGCGTTTAAAGAATGAGGCTTTATTACTGGCCAATAAAGACAAAGCACCCGTAAAAAAGGCAGAGCCCATTGTAACTAAACCAGTGGAAGTAAAAACCAGTGCAGTGGAAACTAAGCCTAAGCTAAGCAATAATCAAGTTTTGAAAATAAAGGCTGATTTTGAATTGGCTGAAAAAAAGTCGGAGCAATTAAAAGCTGATTTAGCCAAGTTGGAAGAGCAGTTTGCCTTGACCGAGAATGCAAATAATCCAAGTAAATTGACCGAATTGCAAAAGCAACATACCAACCTAAAGAATTTAATAAAAGAGCATGAGCTGGTTTATGAAAAAGCATTTGATGCTTTGATGGGTTTAGAATAGGAATAGTATGTTAAAAAGCCTGTTTGCCTTTATGTACTTTGTGGTTTTAAGCTTTGAATAGTATTGAACTATCGCCATAACTTAAAAACCTAAAATTGTTGCTTAATGCGTAGGCATACACTTTTTGCCAATCATTGCCTATAAGGGCACTTACCAATAAAAGTAAGGTGCTTTCTGGCTGATGAAAATTGGTAATAATGGCATCAACCATTTGAATGGCATAGGGTGGGGCAATCATAATTTGGGTAGAGCCTTTTATTTGTAAGCTATTTTTGCTTTCTAGCCAATCTATTAAAGCTTGTATAATTTCAATTTTTGTGTAGTGCTGCTTATTGTTTTCATAAGGCTGCCATTGACTAACAAATAAGTGATCAATACTGGCCCAAGATTGCCTATTTTCTAATAAATGCACTCCAAACCAATACAGACTTTCCAGCGTGCGCAAGGAGGTAGTTCCTACTGCAATTACCCGTTTTTGCGCTTGGGCATTATTTAATAATTGTAGCAATAAGCCTTTATTCACCAATATATGCTCTTCGTGCATTTGGTGGTCAATCATTTTTTCTGCTTTTACAGGTTTAAAAGTACCTGCTCCTACATGAAGCGTTACATAATCTATAGCAATATTTTGTTGCTGTAAATTTTTAAACACGTCTTGCGTAAAATGTAGTCCAGCGGTGGGAGCCGCTACAGAGCCTTCTAATTTAGCATAGATGGTTTGGTAGCGTTCTTCGTCCTCTTGTTCCGCATCTCTATTCATATAGGGTGGTAAAGGCAATAGTCCTGCATGGTATATAATATCAGCAAAAGCAAAATCGCCATTCCAGCTCAATTCAACTATAAAGGAATCTAAGTGTTTCTCTATTCTTTCCGCATTTAATAGTACGGTAAGTCCATTTATGTTTAACTCCTTACTAAGTATGCCATCTTTCCATTTTTTATTATTCCCAATTAGGGCAATCCACCTACAGGCTTTGGTTTCTTTAAAACACAAAGCTGCATCGCTTGGACTAAAAGGTTCTAAACACATTATTTCAATTTGAGCACCACTTTCTTTGTAAAAAAGTAAACGTGCATGCACTACTTTGGTATCGTTAAATACTACTAAATCTTCGGTATTTAACTGCTCGTGTAGGTGTTTAAACTGTGTTTCGCTTATAAGCCCATTTTTATACACTAAAAGTTTGCTTTCGTCTCTTTTGCTTAATGGATGCTGGGCTATTTTATCGTTGGGTAAGTGGTAGGTAAAATCAGCTATTTTAAGATTTTGTGCTGGCATGCAGTTAGTAAATACTTTTTGGTTTTGAATTGGTTAGTAAACAATATAATCAAACGATATGTTTTATAACAATAGCAATTGGTTTGCGTTAAGCTATTTAAAAATATAAACCCAAATACTATATTGAATCAATATAATATTTGGGTTTGGTATCATACATAACTATAAGCTACGTTCCTTTGTTAAAGCCTTGAGTGGCGCATTAGAATGGCAAGTCATCACTCAAACCTGGGTCATTTGGCATGGCTCCAGTGGAGTTGTCGTTGCTTGGAGTTGGGTTATTACTTGGAGCAGAGGTGTTACTGCCATCAGCATTTCGGTTAGGGTTTCCTCCAAGTAAAGTAAAGTTTTGTACACGCACTTTATAGCGGCTTTTTTCAATACCTTCTTTATCTTTCCAAGTCTCTGTTTTTAGTTTACCTTCAATATATACTTGACTGCCTTTTTTTAAGTATTTTTCTGCAACACGTGCTTGTGCATCCCACATTTCAATATTAAACCATTCGGTTTCGGTTCTGCGCTCTCCATTTTTATCGTTGAAGTACTCACTGGTGGCC
>JANMIV010000518.1:0-1249 GCA_031375995.1 Bacteroidota bacterium | reverse complement strand
TTTAATTATTAATTAATTTTAATGAATCCCTTCTGCTGCCAAATATCTCTCTGCATCTAATGCCGCCATACAACCCGTACCTGCTGCTGTAATTGCTTGACGATATACCTTATCTTGAGCGTCGCCACAAGCAAAAACTCCTTTTATATTGGTATTTGAAGTACCAGGAACTGTCAGAATATAACCCGCCTCGTCCATTGTAATATAATCCTTAAAAATTTGGGTATTAGGCTCGTGTCCAATCGCCACGAAAAAACCTGTTCCTGTAATCGTGGAAGTTTCGCCTGTCAGATTATTTTTTACCAAAGCACCTTCGACACCGTCTTCTCCAAGAATTTCAATCGTTTCAGTATTCCAATGCACTTCTAAATTTTCTGTTTTCAAAACACGCTCTTGCATGATTTTTGAAGCACGCATCTCGCCACGACGCACCAAAAGATGCACTTTTTTACATAATTTTGCCAAATAAGTAGCTTCCTCGGCAGCTGTATCTCCAGCTCCTACTACAATTACCTCTTGGTTGCGGTAAAAAAATCCGTCACAAACTGCACAAGCCGAAACGCCTTTATTTTGCAAACGAAATTCTGATTCTAAGCCCAACCATTTTGCGCTTGCGCCCGTAGAAATTACGATAGCATTAGCTTCGATTTCAGTGCCGCTTTCTGTCCAAACCTTATGTGTTCCGCCAGTAAGCTCTACTTTAGAAATCAACTCGTAGCGAACATCTGTACCAAATCTAACTGCTTGATTTTTAAGGTCTTCCATCATTTGAGGCCCATTTACGCCTTGCGGATAACCTGGGAAATTATCAACTTCGGTCGTAATCATCAACTGTCCGCCAGGGTCTTTTCCTGTAAATAAAACGGGTTCTAAACCAGCTCTTGCGGCGTATATTGCAGCTGTATATCCTGCAGGCCCAGAGCCTATAATCAAACATTTAATTGTCTTTTTTTCCATTTTTTATGCTAATTTTTTGCAAAGGTAAGTATCTTTTGACTAAATAAATGTCTTTTGGTGGTCAAATTTGAGTTTTTATTTAAGTGGAAAGACAACTTTATTTGTAGTTTTTTTCATAAATCTACTTTTTTTTACAAATTTACTCTTTATTTCAATTTTTTGTATTTGCTACCATATTATGAATCGTTCAAAAAACTCACGAAATCCTCACGAAATCCGATACTTCATGAAATCCCACGAAGTTTTGAACTTAATTTCGTGAAATCGAACCTATGGTTTAAACCACCAAAAT
>JANMIV010000486.1:0-1973 GCA_031375995.1 Bacteroidota bacterium | reverse complement strand
GCAAAAGAGAATAGAAAAGGAGCAGTTAAGTCAGGTTCTATTACGCAACAATTAGATAAAATGATGGAAGAGGCGAAAATAGGTCCAGATTTAATCAATAGTTTAGGAACAGGTTTTCGTGCTTTGAATGAAAATGTGAATGGTCTAAAAGATTTGTCAAGTGCAGCAGCAGCTACTGAATCTTATAGCAAAAATGTAAAGCAAGCAGCAGAATCTTTAACTGGAATGAATACTTCTTACTCAAAAGCAGTAGAAGCTATGAATGGAATGGTTACTGCATCTGAAGGTTCAAAGGAATATGGAGCGCAAATTGGTAGAATGACCAAAAATTTGGCATCTTTAAATTCTGTTTATGAATTGGAAATTACAGAGTCAAACAATCACCTAAAATCTATCAATGAATTTGTTGGTGGTTTATCTAAAACTGCTGCTACTTTAGGCGAAACACAAAAACAAGCGGAAACATTTAAAGTGGAGATGGATAAATTATCTAAAAATTTATCTTCTTTAAATAATGTTTATGGCAATATGTTGTCTGCTATGAATGTAAAAGGATAATAATCTCTTTACAGCAAAATAATTTTGATAGTTATACGTTTATTAAACAAAAACATAAAATAACATGGCAGGAGGAAATGTATCCCCAAGGCAAAAAATGATTAACATGATGTACTTAGTGCTTACTGCATTATTGGCATTGAATGTATCAGCAGAAATTTTAAAGGCTTTCCATTTGGTGGAAGTAAGTATGGAGAGAGCTGGAGCTAATATTGATAGTAAGAATGCAACTATTCTAAAAGCAATTGATAAGTACGTTGATAATAATAAATCAGATGCTAAAGGATTGGCAGCTAAGGCAAGTGCACAGAAGGTAGATAAAACAGCAAAGGATGCTGTGAAATATGTTAGAGAGTTAAAAGAGTTGCTTATAGCAAATGCAGGTGGTCGCAAAGATGGTTTACCTGATGGTGAAATATTAGATGCTCAAAATATGGAGAAGCATGCTAATTATTTAATCAATCAAAAACATGGGGAGGAGCTCAGAAAAAAGATAGATGAGTGGAGAACAAGTATGATTAATGCATTACCTACAGAAAAAAGAGCTGCGGTAAAAAGTGATTTGATTATTACTCCCCCTAAAGATGCTTCGCATACATGGGAGTCAGAATTATTTGAACATGCCCCATTAGCAGCGGTTTCTACTTTGTTGACCAAAATAGAGAATGATATAAAAACAACAGAAGCTCAGGTATTGGACGAATTAAATAAAGACCTAACCGCAGTTGATATTGTAATTGATAATTTCTCCGCAGAGGTAATTCCAGAGAATGGAACCTATATTACGCAAGGTGGAAAATTTTCAGCTAAAATATTCTTGGCAGCCTCTAGTTCACGTTCAACTTTTGATTTAACTGTAAATGGATCACCAGTAAAGGTTGAAGGTGGAATTGGTATGTATGATGTAACGGCCTCTGGAGAGGGAGAAAGAAAGTTTACTGCTGTTATCTCTCAGAAGAAACTAGACGGTACTACAACAACTTATAAGAAAGAATCTGCTTACACTGTTGTGAAACCATTAGCAGTTGTTTCTGCAACTAAAATGAATGTGGTATATAGAGGTTTA
This sequence comes from Bacteroidota bacterium, assembly GCA_031375995.1. GTDB lineage: Bacteria > Bacteroidota > Bacteroidia > UKL13-3 > UKL13-3 > JAAFJM01. The sequence goes on along the minus strand of JANMIV010000486.1, from coordinate 349 downwards.
GAGAACCCAATATCTGTTTCAGTTCCAGGTTATTCAGCCACTGAATTAATTGTTACTTCTAGTTTTGGAACTTTAGGAAAAGATGGCCAGCCAGGAACATTTAAATTAACGGTTCCAGGTTCTGATGTATCTACTAAAGAACTTACGATTAGTGTTTCTGTTAAGACTCCAGATGGGGTAAAGAAGATGGGAGAACAAAAGTACCGTTTAAAAAATGTGCCTCGTCCTACTTTGCAATTAGGTGGTATTGAAGTATCAGGTCCTGTAAGTATGGGTCAGGTTAAATCCGCAGCTTCTATTAACACACCATTGAAAGATTTCGTTTTTGAAGGTGTTAGTTACAAACCAA
>JANMIV010000431.1:0-5107 GCA_031375995.1 Bacteroidota bacterium | reverse complement strand
CTAATATTGGCAGCCTGTTGGAAGTTTTTACCTGTTTGCCAAATCAAATTAATATTGGCCGATTTCAATTTTTCAATGCCTTCTAAAATACTTTCATTAATGGTTCTTGCTCCCAAACTACCTCCAATTACCAATATTGTTTTCTTTGTAGTATCTAACTTAAAAAAAGCATTGGCTTGCTCTCGCTTATTGCTAATATCCAATACATCTTGACGGATAGGATTTCCTGTTTTTACCAATTTTTGAGCAGGGAAAAACTTCTCCATATTGTCATAAGCCACACAAATTTTATTTACTTTCCCCTTTAATATTTTATTGGTAATACCTGCATACGAATTTTGTTCATGTATTAAAGTAGGCAATTTTTGGAGTGCTGCTGTATAAAGTACCGCACTGCTCGCATAGCCCCCAAAACCAATAACTACATCAGGTTTAAACCTATTGATGATTCCAAATGATTTTAGAATACTTGCAATAACTTTGAAAGGGAATAATATATTTTTATAGGTAATTCTGCGTTGTAAGCCACTAATCCATAGTCCCTCAATTTTGTACCCTGCTTTGGGTACTTTTTCCATTTCCATTCTATCACTAGCACCTACAAACAAGAACTCCACTTCATTGTTCAATCTTTTTTGTAAAGCCTGTGCCACGGCTATAGCTGGATATATATGACCACCTGTTCCGCCAGCACTTATTATTACTCTTACTTTATTTTCCATACTTTAATCACTTGTATTTAATGTTAAGTATTAATAAAATTATTGTTTTTCGAATCAATTTGTTCGTTGTTATCCTCCATATTTTCTACTTCAATATGTCGGCTTACGCTCATAATTAAGCCTAAGGTTACAAAGGTAAATAACAAAGAAGTTCCACCTTTACTTACCAATGGCAAGGTTAAACCCGTAACAGGAAATAAATTTACAGCCACAGCCATATTGATTAAAGCCTGTAATACCAATTGAAAAGTAAGCCCAACCGCTATTAAAGCTCCAAAAGCTTTAGGTGCTTTGCGTATAATATTCACTGTTCGGTACATAAACCATAAGTACAGCAGTAACATGATAATACCTAGTATCAATCCGTATTCTTCTATGATAATGGCATAAATAAAATCTGCATAAGCCTCAGGTAAAAAATTACGCTCTACGCTTTGCCCCGGGCCTTTTCCAAATATACCACCAGTAGCTATAGCCATTTTAGCATGATCTACTTGTAAGGTATTGTCAATTTTATCAGTTGGCGGACTCACAAAACTATGTATGCGGGCTTGCCAAGTGTCCATCCTCCCCATTTTTGATAAAATTTCTGTTGGGGCAAAGTACAGTACCAATCCGAATATAATGCCGAAGAAAGCATATACTGCACCAATTCCCATTAAGTGTTTTACTTTTACTCTTCCTAAAAACATCACTAAAAAGCAAGTGGCAAATAAAATAGCCGCTGTACTTAAATTGTCTTTACCAATAAGCATACAAGTAATGGTAATATGCGCCAATAAAGGAAAAATAACTTTCTTTAAATTATCCAACTCGTCTTTGTGCTTGGCCAAAGTTCGAATGGTGTATAAGAGTATGGCTACTTTAGAAAAGTCTGACGATTGAAAAGTAAATACTCCGAATGAAAGCCATCTTTTAGCCCCATTGATGGTAACACCAAATAGCAAGGTGGCAATTAAAAGGGCATAAGAAATATACAATAGAAAACGTGCTATACCCATAAAGTTTTTATAGTGAATGGTATGTACGTATAGCATGATAATAAATCCAATAGAAATATAAAATCCGTGTTGGAATAGATAAAACATAGCACTGCTTTTGTTTTTATAAGCCAACCAACTTACAGAGCTATATACGGCCAACAATCCCCATAATGACAATATTAGTATTATGAACCACATGGCTTTATCGCCTTTGGGTTTAAGGAATTGTACGAAGTCCATTGTTGAAAAAATAACAAGGCAATTAGTGCAAGCTAACTACCTTGTATTTTGGTTTAATAGGTAGATTACAAATTTTTAACAGCCGCTTTAAACAAACGACCACGCTCTTCATAATTTTTAAACAAATCAAATGACGCACAAGCAGGCGATAATAAAACACACTCGTTGGGTTTAGCAAATTTAAACGCTACCTGCACTGCTTCTTGTGCACTGGTGGTATTGATAATTAAATCAACATCTTTTCCAAATGCAGCATGTATTTTTGAGTTATCAACTCCAAGGCACACAATAACACGTACTTTGTCTTTTACCAACTCATTTAACATGGTGTAGTCGTTTCCTTTGTCGGTACCACCAGCAATCCATACGGTTGGTTTTTCCATACTTTCCAAAGCAAACCAAGCTGCATTTACATTGGTAGCCTTTGAATCGTTGATGAATTCAACTCCTCTAACAGTAGCCACCTTTTCTAAACGGTGTTCTACATTTTTGAAGTCCATAAGCGCCTCGCGAATGGTTTCGTTTTTAATTTCAAGAGCCTGGCCTACTACAGCAGCGGCTAATGAATTGTAAGCATTGTGCCTACCTTTAAGTGCAAGTTGGGAGATTAACATAGTATAAGGATTTAATTGATTTTGTTTGATTCGCACAGTAATAGTTCCATCCATTGCAGTTGCACCTATTGCAAGATTTTGGTTTAACGAGAATGGAACTACCTGCGCTTTTGTATTTACTTTTTGCAAGTTTTCTAGGGTTATTTCATCATCAGCGCAATACAAGAAGTAATCGCTCTCTGTTTGATTTTGTAATATTCTAAATTTAGCATTTACATAGTTTTGCAATTCATATTGGTATCTATCTAAATGGTCAGGGGTAATATTGGTTAAAATAGCAATATTGGCTCTGAAAGCAAACATATCGTCTAACTGGAAACTGCTAATTTCCAATACAAAATAGTCGTACTCTTTTTCAGCTACCAAACGGGCAAAACTTACACCTATATTTCCTCCACAAGCCACATTTAAACCTGCTTTTTGCAACAAATGGTACACCAATGAGGTGGTAGTAGTTTTACCATTGGTTCCAGTTATGGCAATAATATAGGCACTGGTGTAACGGGCCGCAAATTCTATTTCACTAATGATAGGAATATTGTTGGCTCTTAATTTTTGTACCAATTCATTTTTCTCAGGTATGCCTGGGCTTTTTATAATTTCGTTGGCATTTAAAATTAAATGTTCTGTATGTTGTAATTCTTCAAAGGCAATAGCATGCTGCTGCAATTCCTCTTTGTATTTTTGAGGAATAGCACCCTTGTCAGACACAAACACATCAAAGTCCTTTTGTTTGGCTAAGATTGCTGCACCTGTGCCGCTTTCACCGCTTCCGAGTATTACTATTCGATTCATTGTTTTTTGGGGTTTATAAAGACGTTGCATGCAACGTCTCTACACCTATTTATCTTACTTTTAAGGTTATTATGGTTACTATGGCTAACATGATTCCAATAATCCAAAATCGGGTTACAATTTTTGACTCATGAAAACCTAATTTTTGGTAATGGTGATGCAATGGTGACATTCTAAATAATCTGTTGGCTTTTGCAAAGTCTATTCCGTGTTTGCGCTTTTGGTATTTAAAATAATATACTTGAAGTATTACGGATAAATTTTCTACTAGAAACACTCCACATAAAATGGGAATCAATAACTCTTTACGCACCATAATAGCGAATACTGCAATAATTCCACCTAATGACAAAGAACCTGTATCGCCCATAAAAACTTGGGCAGGAAAAGCATTGTACCAAAGGAAACCAACACAAGCTCCTAGTAAAGCACCACCAAAAATTACCATCTCTCCTAAGTTGGGTATATACATTACCCCTAGGTACTCAGAAAATACTAAGTTACCACTTACATAAGCAAATAAACTAAGAACCAAAGCTATAATAGCCGAGGTACCAGCAGCCAATCCATCTATCCCATCTGTAATATTTGCACCATTGGAAACTGCTGTTATTATAAATGTTACTACCACTAAAAATATAAGGTAATTGTATTCTTCAAAACCATCCCAAATCCAACTTAGCAAATACTTATAATCAAATTCTGTTGCTTTGAAAAAAGGAATAGTGGTAGTGGTTGCCTTCTCATCATGCACATACATAATTTGTCCATCAATGACTGTTTGTTGTAAATTATTAGATTGTATAAACTCAGTAGTAACATCTTCTGGTTTATAAAAATCTTTTGTTTTTACATGTTGATTATAATACAAAGTGGTAGCTATAATTACGCTTATTCCTACTTGCCCCACTATTTTAAAACGACCCGCTAAACCTTCTTTATTTTTTTTGAATACTTTGATATAATCGTCTAAAAAACCAACTAAGCCAAGCCATATTGTTGTAACCACTGATAGTATAATATATACATTATTGATACGGGCAAATAGCAAGGTAGGCAAAAGAATGGCTGCCAAAATAATTAAGCCACCCATAGTTGGAGTGCCCACTTTGGCTTTTTCACCAGCCAAACCCAAATCGCGTATTTCATCTGCTACTTGCAGTTTACGCAATTTTGCTATCAGGTTTTTACCAAATATCATGGATATGGTCAATGATAAAATAATGGCCATAGCCGCTCTGAAAGAAATGTACTGAAACACCCCTGCGCCAGGAAAGTTGAATGCTCTGTTTAAATAATCGAATAGATAGTATAACATAATGGTCTATTTTTATACGTTGAATAATTGAAAAAACTCGGTTACTACTTCTTTATCATCAAAGTGTTGTTTCACTCCTTTTATCTCTTGGTAGTTTTCATGGCCTTTGCCAGCTACCAAAATAATATCACCCTTTTGCGCCATGCTCACAGCTGTTTTAATAGCTTCTCTTCTATCTGTTATGCGGAGTGTTTTTTTGTAATGAATGGCTTCTACTCCCTTTTGCATTTCATCTAAAATAAGTTCAGGGTCTTCGTTGCGCGGATTGTCAGAAGTAAAAATTACTTTGTTACTCATTTTAGTAGCTACATCAGCCATTATTGGGCGTTTGGCAGCATCTCTATTGCCACCACATCCTACAACGGTAATCAATTGCTCGTTATTAGTTCTGATAGCGTTAATAGATGAAAGAATATTTTTTAGCGCATCTGGTGT
>JANMIV010000426.1:0-6778 GCA_031375995.1 Bacteroidota bacterium | reverse complement strand
GTTTTGTAGTAAGCCTTGCTTGCACACAAATGAAACTAACACCCAATGAAGCCATTAATGCTACCACCGTTAATGGGGCGTATGCACTGGAATTAAGCCAAACACATGGCAGCATAGCAGTTGGAAAAAGAGCCAATCTCATTATTACCAAGCCCATTTCTTCTTTGGCTTATTTACCTTATAATTTTGGAGATGATTGCGTAGGTCGTATTATTGTAAACGGACAGCTATTATAAAAAGCCCAATAGATGAAGAAGATAGTTATTTATATATTTTTTTTATTACTAAATAGTCAAATAGTACTTGCACAAAACGAAAAAATAGTTGTAGTCTATTTGAAAGATAAGCAAGCAGATAATTTTAATCCTTACCATTATTTTGATGCAAAAAATATAGCGCGTAAAACACTGGAAAAACTACCTTTGTTCGATTACAGAGACCTTCCCATTAATCCCATTTACGTAAGCAAAGTACATGCTATTTGCAAAGAAATAATAGTAGAAAGCAGGTGGCTTAATGCCTTGTTTTTAAAGGCAGATGAAGCACAAACGCTGCAACTTCAAAAACTTCCATTCATTAGACAGGTAGATGAATACAAGGCAAGCACTCAGAAAATGGTTTGTAGCAGTGCTGAAAATGGTTTGAACGAGTACAATAAACAAATTTTACTATACCAAACAAACAGATTTGCAGGCAAAGCTTTTGCAGACAAAGGATTGACAGGAAAAGGAATTCGCATTGCGGTGTTTGATGTAGGCTTTAGTGGGGCTGATAAACACAATGCTTTGGCACATTTGCGCCAGAATGGACAAATAAAAGGCACGTATGATTTTATTAAAAAAGACAGTAATGTTTACCTTGGCGGAGCCCATGGTACCAATACGCTCAGTTGCATAACAGGTATTACCGATGGTACAAAAATGGGAATGGCTACCGATGCTGAATTTTTGCTGGCTCGCACCGAATGGAGTTTAAAAGAAGATAAACAAGAAGAATACTTTTGGTTGGCTGCTGCAGAGTGGGCAGATAAAAATGGAGCTGATATAATAAGCAGTTCATTGGGTTATGGAGGCAATTGGTATAAAGTGAGCGATATGAATGGTAAAAGAAGCGTAGTTGCTTTTGCCGCCACTATAGCAGCACAAAAGGGCATTTTAGTGGTAAACTCAGCAGGAAATGAATACACGGATGAGTGGAAAACAATAGTTACTCCTTCCGATGCAGACAGTGTTTTATGCGTTGGAGGAACCAATCCTTTTACGGATAGGCATATTAATTTCTCGTCCATAGGGCCAAGTGCCGACTACAGAATAAAACCCAATGTGAGTGCTCCGGGTCATGTGGTAGCAGCCAATCCAAATGGAACTCTTGGTGCTACTTTTGGTACTTCTTTTTCTTGCCCGCTTACCAGTGGATTTGCTGCTTGTGCTTGGCAAAATAACAGAAACCTAAGCAATATGGAGTTATTCAAACAAATTCAAGAATCAGGGCATTTATTCCCTTACTACGACTATATGCATGGCTATGGTATTCCACAAGCTACCTTTTTTACTAATGCTGAAAGAGTCATTATGGCTCCTAATGTTACTGTAAAAGTAAATGCCGATAATACGAAAGAATTTATGGTAGCAGTAATGGACAGTACCATTATAGAGAAATTGGTATTATTAGCGGTAAACAATAAACAAGCCAATAAAGCAAAAAAGGGATTTAATTTTTATTGGAACATAAGCAATGAAAAAGGTCAGGTAGTCTATTACGAAGTAATACAAATAAACGGCTTGAATCCAATTATACTTACACCCAATATAATAGCAAATAATTATACACTCAACTTTCACTTCGAAGGTTATACAGGAACAATCAATCTAACAAATCAATGAAAAAAATAAGCCTTTTAATATTCCTTGTTATAGGAACTTACTTAGCCAATGCGCAAACCGTAGTTATTGAAGAAACGGTACAAAAAGATACCACACAAGTAAAAAAGAAGAAAAGTATTTCATTGGGCTTTATGCTCGATTTTACTTTTTATGGCGGAGCCGATGAAAAGGGCTTAAAAGGCACGTTTGCCAATTCAGGAGGTGTCAATTTGTTGTTGAATACAAAATTGCCTTTGCGCGAGGGAATAATGATGGTTTTTCAAACAGGCTTTAACTTTGAAAATTATGCTTATCAAAGGTCAGATACCAATAAAGTATTTCCAACCCCACTAAGTAATGATATTGATGTATTTATGCTTAGTGCTTTCTCTCTCAGCGCAGGAGCCCGATTCAAAGTATATAAAAGCTTTTATACCGAATTGGGCGCAATGGGAAAATGGAATTTTTCCAATGCCATCAATTATCAAACAAAAGATGCCAATAAAAACCATGTAGAAGTATTTGTACGCGATTTAAATTATGTGAGCGATTTCAACGCAGATGCTTACCTTAGGCTAGGGTATAAATTTATTAATTTTGTAGCTTATTACCGCCTCAACGATGTATTTAAAACAAACAATATTGCACCAGTAGTGTACGAATTGCCCCGTTTGCGTTTGGGTATAAGTTTAGGTTTATAACTACCCATGAAAAACTGGTTACAAGCCTTTCGTTTACGTACCCTATTGCTCTCCTTAGCATGTATTCTTATGGGTGTTTTTTTGGCAAAAATGGCCAATGCCCAAGTATCAAACATATCAATAACACTAACACTAGCTACCGCTTTATTTTTGCAAATACTCTCCAACTTAGCCAACGATTATGGCGATAGCAAACATGGAGCCGATCACGATGGAAGAAAGGGGCCGAAAAGAGCAGTACAATCTGGTAAAATTTCCGCTTCACACATGTTACTAGCAATAAAAATAGGAGTAGCACTTAGCTTTGTTACTGGTATTGCGTTGTTATATACTTGCTTGCCAGTAATAGGCATGCAAGGAGTGCTTACATTATTTATATTAGGTATAGCCAGTATAGTAGCAGCCATAGCCTATACCAATGGCAAAAGGCCTTACGGATATGAAGGCTTAGGCGATATTTCAGTATTTTTGTTTTTTGGTTTAGTAGCCGTATGTGGCACTTATTATTTACTAATAGGTAGCCTTGCCGCTTCTGTTCTTTTACCAGCTACGAGTTGCGGTTTATTTTCTGTAGGCGTACTTAACCTTAACAATATGCGCGATATTGATTCAGATATTCCAGCAGGTAAAAAGAGCATACCCGCCCGTTTGGGTTTTGCCAACAGCAAAATATACCATTACATCCTTATCATATTAGCGCTTATAGCTAGTTTAATATATGTTTTATTGGCAACAACAATAATACAATGGAACAACCTATTATTTGTACTTAGTTTCCCCTTGTTCATCAAGCAATTGTTTATCGTAAAAAACACCCAAGAAAAATTATTGCTCGACCCTTTATTGAAGCAATTGGCCATTAGTACCATGCTATTTGTATTACTTTTTGGTATAGGTAACTTGGTACTGTAGTTTTTTGTGCCTATTAGAACAAACGAATAATAAATTATTACCTTCAAATTCATATTGTTTTAAAATCCAGAATCATTCAGCACACTACTAATACAAATTTGTGTTCGCCCCCCTCCAAGTGCAGCTATTCTTCCTTCGGAGTGCGTTCGGAGTGCTTCGCTCTGCGTTTATGTTAAATTCGGCTAAAATATTTGCCCGTAAACTTAAAAAGAGCCCACCTAATAAAATAATTAGCTCCACATGGCTAGAATGTGTTTAATTTTTACGTTTTTGCAACTTTATAGTTATAACCATAAAATATGTACATAATAAAATTTGGAACCGATGGCTGGAGAGGTATCATAGCCGATGAATTTACTGTAGAAAATGTAAAACGTGTAGCGCAAGGAACGGCAAGCTATGTAAAAGCAAATTTTGCCGATAACCTAACAGTAGTGTTGGGTCACGATTGCCGTTTTGCAGGCGAGCTATTTGCAGAAACCACGGCAAAAGTGCTTTGTGCCAATGGCATAAAAGTAATAATGGCAAAGGGTTTTGTAAGCACCCCAATGATTAGTTTGGGAGCCGTAAAGCAAGGTGCAGCTTTGGGAGTAATTATTACTGCCAGTCATAATCCACCTGCTTACAATGGTTTTAAACTAAAAGCCCACTATGGCGGACCAAGCAGCCCAGCGGTAATTGATGCCGTAGAAAATGCCATTCCAGAAACTACTACTTTAGCTCTAAAAGACATAGCTACTTTGGTAAGCGAAGGCATGGTAACTTATACTGACTTAGAAACCATGTATGTGGACGAGGTAGAAAGCAAATTTGACTTAAAAGTAATCAAAGAGAGCCCATTTGAATTTGCTTACGATGCCATGTATGGCGCAGGACAAAATGTAATGCGCAGGGTATTTCCAGAAATTACCATGTTGCATTGCGAGTATAACCCTGGTTTTGATGGGCAAGCACCAGAGCCTATCCATAAAAACCTAACAGAGTTTAGTGAGTTAATTCGCATTAGCGAAGAAATAGATTGTGGTTTGGTAACCGATGGTGATGCTGATAGAATTGGCCTATACAACAAAAAGGGCGAGTTTGTAGATTCGCACCATATTATACTTTTGTTGGTGCATTACTTGCACAAGTACAAAGGCATGGACGGAAAAGTGATTACTACTTTTAGTGCTACTTCAAAAATAGCCCAATTGGCCAAAGCTTATGGCTTACCAATAGAAATAACCAAAATTGGTTTCAAATACATTTGCGAAAAAATGGTTACAGAAAATGTATTGGTTGGAGGTGAAGAGAGCGGAGGAATTGCTATTAAAGGTTTTATTCCAGAGCGCGATGGTATTTGGATAGGCTTGACACTATGGGAGTTTATGGCTAAAACAGGTAAAAGTTTAGATGCTTTAATTCAAGAAGTATATGATGTAGTAGGTAGTTTTGCTATGGGTAGAATAGACTTACATATTACCGAAGAAATAAAGCAAAATGTATTGGCCAATTGCAAAGCGGGTAAATATACCCAGTTTGGTACTTACAACATTGAAAAAACAGAAGATTTAGACGGTTACAAATTCCATTTAGGCAATGGCGAATGGGTTATGATTCGCGCAAGTGGAACTGAACCTGTATTGCGCGTATACAGCGAATCGAGCACCAACGAAAAGGCTACTGCCATATTGGAAGCAACTAAAGCCGTATTATTAGCCTAAAACTAGGAATTGAATATTTGAAAAGCTTGCTTTGGCAGGCTTTTTTTATAAGCAAAATATAGACATAAACAGGCAATTGGAGTATAAAAAAGAGAATAACCATCAATAATATTACTATTTGTAATTTTTTTTAGGTAAAATTGCTACATGCCTATAGTAAATTCATTGGTAAGTTGGTACTTAAAAAAGCGGGTTCCGTTTATTGATAGAATTCTGCAAAATCCACATGCGGTACAAGAGGAGCAGTTGATGAATTTATTGAATCAAGCCCAAGATACTTTTTTTGGTATAAGGCATAACTTTAAAAACATACGCAATTTCGAAGAATTTAAGAGGCATGTGCCCATAACCAATTATGAGGGATTTAAACCCTTTATTGACCAAATACTCGGTGGTAAACAAAATGTGGTATGGCCAAGCGATACCCGTTGGTTTGCCAAATCATCAGGCACTACTAGCGATAAAAGCAAATTTATACCTGTAACTTATGAGAGTTTAGACGAGTGTCATTTTCAGGGAGGCAAAGATGCTTTGTTATTCTATTTGTTGCAAAATCCAGAAAGCAATTTGTTTGATGGTAAAGGTTTGGTTATAGGAGGAAGTAATAATGTAAATAAGCTAAATGAAGAAAGTTCGTATGGCGATTTATCTGCGGTAATGATGCAAAATATGCCTTTTTGGGCGCAGTACTTGCGCACCCCAGAATTGGCCATTGCTTTAATGAATAACTGGGACGAAAAAGTGGAGAAAATGGCACGTGCCACGCTAAGCGAAAATGTAACCAACATATCTGGTGTACCCACATGGACCATTGTATTGATTGAGAAACTATATGAAATTACAGGTAAAAATTGCCTCACAGATATTTGGCCCAATTTAGAATTGTATATACATGGAGGAGTTAGTTTTACCCCTTACCAACAAAAGTTTAATAAGCTTATAGGGAATGATAGCCTAAACTACTTGGAAACGTACAATGCTTCCGAAGGTTTTTTTGGTATTCAAGATAACTTAAAGCGCGATGATATGCTGCTTATGCTCGATTATGGTGTTTTTTTTGAATTTATGCCTATGAGCGAGTATGGAAAAGAAAATCCCAAAACATATAGTATAGGTGAGGTGAGTGTAAATGAAAATTACGCATTGGTTATTAGTACCAATGCGGGTTTATGGCGTTACATAATAGGCGATACCATTAAATTTACCGCTACCAAACCTTACCGTTTTAAAATAACAGGGCGCACTAAACATTTTATCAATGCTTTTGGCGAGGAGCTAATGATAGAGAATGCAGATATAGCCATTAGTAGGGCATGTGGAGCTTTAGATGTGCAGATAGTAGATTATACGGCAGCACCTATTTATTTCAGCGAAAATGAAAAGGGAGGGCATGAGTGGTTGATTGAATTTGATAAAGCACCCAATAATTTAGAGGCATTTTCTATGCATTTAGATACCTTTCTAAAGGAACTCAATAGCGACTACGAAGCCAAAAGATATAAGGATATGGCTATGTTAATGCCCAAAGTAAAAAGCATGCCTAAAGGCACATTTAACCATTGGCTCAAACAAAAACAAAAATTGGGAGGGCAACACAAAG
>JANMIV010000247.1:0-11538 GCA_031375995.1 Bacteroidota bacterium | reverse complement strand
CATTGTTTATTATATTGCCTCCTATAGCTAGTTGGCAAGCTGTAATATGCCTAAACTCAGAACCTGTATTTATAGTTAAACTACCTTTTATATGTGTTCCAAATGAACCTCCAGAAAAAGAAGTAGATACGAATCTGTTAGATGCACTACCCGCATTTACTATTACATTTTGAATAGGCACAACGCCCGATCTTTTGGTATCAATATTGAATCCATTGGCATTTCCAGCTTCTGTGCTTATTCCGTTTCCAAATTCAAAAGTGTGAGTATTGGTAAAAGCAGATAAAGAAGCAGTAGCAGCTATACGCAATGCATTGGTTGAACTAGCAGTATATGAGCTATGCGGAGGATCAACAATTACAATATTTCCACCTGAACAATTAAGACCACTACTTGTATTGATAGCGCACAAATGGGTTCCTTGAGCTACACTACTCGCAGCACTCCCCGAGTTGCCATCAATAATTAAACTACCTGCGGATTGCGCAAAGGTAGAACTTGCGGCAACGTTATAATTTCCGTTGATAGTAATAGTTCCTCCTGAAATATTAAATGCACCTTGGTTTACGTTTAAAGTACGGTCACCGCCATTTAAAGGCCCAATGGCAACAGTTCCTCCGCTTACATTTACAATGCCTCCACTATTTATGGTTAATCCATTCTGTCTTGTTCCAGTAATAGAAGTGGTGGAACCTCCAAATGAAGCTGTTCCAGAAACCACTAAATTAGTAGCAATATTTAATGTACCTGCATTGGCAACCAAAGTACCTCCAGCCGAAACAATAGCATTGGCACAATTATTTGTTCCAGATGTTAATGTAACTGTAAAAGGAGATGGAATAAGCACATCATTAGCAGAAGTAGGAACAGCATTGGCATCCCATGTGCTTGCAGTATTCCAAGTGCCATTAGTTACAGCGGTAAATGTAGGTGAAAGTGGATTAACGGTTGAGTTGCCACTTATATATAAAGTATCGTTGGTAGGGATAGAGGCATTTATAAAGTCTCGGTTACCCTCGGGTATTAAGTTAGAGCCAGAACCTAGGCCAGCAGTTCCACCAGCAATTCCATTTGTTTTTGATACCCGCAATTCATTTACATTGGTAACTGCTCCAATACCTTGGCCGGTGAATCTGAATGATAAAGTGCCCGAACCTATATTTAGCCCGCTTGATTGAATAATCCAATTGCTGTTGGTTCTTCTGTCTATACTAATTAAAGAATCGGTAAATGGAGTTAAATAATCAGTAAAACCAGTTGTTGATGTTGGCCTTATAGTAAGGCTTCCACCAGCAGTTAAAGCAGTTGAAGCATTAATTTGCACTGTTCTTTCATTGGTTCCAATTAGAATAGGGAATCCATTAGTATAACCATAGGTAGGAAGCGAAGCATTTGCATACCATCTTGTAAAAGCAGCACCTGAGTTTAAATTAACAAAACCACTTGTACGGAAAAGTGTTCCAGCGTTTGCAGCACTAGTTCCAATAGACAAAGCATTAGCGCCCATTTGAAGATTTCCACCGCCTAATAATGTTAAATTTAAGGTAGTAATAGCTCTGTTGGCAGTTAAGTTATTGGCATCGTTAATAGATAAGCCAGATAGATTTTGAGCTCCTGCTGTCATTTCGTTAAAAGCACCAGTAGTAAGTGTGCTAGAAGTAGGACCATAAACATAAGCCATACCGCCAAAAGTGGTATTGAATGATGGAATAGCCGTAAAAGACCCTGAAGCTGTTGATTCATCAGTACCGCCCACTTGAATAGTACCAGCAAATGCATTGGAGCCTATTATTAAATTGCTACCAGGATTTAAAGAGCCACTCAATAAATTAACCCTTCTGATATTCCAAGCTACCGTATTGTTAAAAGTAACGCCTGAACCTATGTTTTGCAAATTGAGCGCATTCATAGCGGCAAATGTTCCAGCACCTGATACACTTTGTGTGCCTGTAGCTCCTTCTAAAGAGATAGTACCAATGTTTTGTGTACCAGTAGGTTCTGTTCCAGCAATGGTGCCATCTATAATATTGGTATTGCCAAACAATCTAAGATTACTTCCAGCATTACCCGACCCTAAAAACAAGTAGCCATTGGCCTTAACATCTAGCTGATTTAAAACTCTAAAGTCCCCAGTAAGTCTTGCCATACGAGTATTAGATAAGTTGGTATTGTTATTGATTTCCAGATTCCAAATATCCATAGAACTTATTAATCCAAATCCACTGGTATTACCACCACCACTGGCAGAGCCAGATGTTCCATCACCAATGCGTAGCGTACCACCAGTTATTGTTTTAATACCACCAGAAGAAAAATTGATGGCTGTTCCACCTGCAGTATTATGTGGGTCAACAATGGTAATAATACCTCCACTCCAAGTAACTGGATTTGCGCTTGGTATTGTAAATAATGCATTTGCATTTCCTAGGTTTCCTGTAGCTTGCGGATCAATATTGATGTTTCCTGCCGACATAAATAAGCCTGAAGAATTTGACGATTGAAAATTAAGTGAACCTAAAATATTCAAAGTTCCACCATTCATTCTTATTACTGACAGTGCTCCACCAAATCCTTGGTGTGCTCCTGACCCTATGGTAAGTGTTCCGTTGTCAATTCTTATTTCTCCTAAAGACTGCCAAAAGGCAAATCCACCTGAAACTGTGGTTGTAGTACCTATGTTAGCGCCTGAATTATTTAACCACATTCTAGCGTTTTGTTGCAGAGGAGTAAAACCTGCCGATCCTGGGTAAGGCGTAATTGTGGAAGCAGAGGAAAGCCTAAATGTACCACTTGTTAAGGTTAATATTTGAGCATTTGTAGCTGTTCTTTGGGTAATAACAGCAGTAACATCTAAAATAGGTGTTTGTGAGTTTCCTTTATTTACCGTAATTCCAAAAAAATCTGTAGTTCCAGAACCACTTATACTGCCATTTAAAGCACCTGCAAAAGTTACATTTACACCAGCAGTAGTATTCATATCAAAAGTGCTATTATTGGTAAGGCTACCATTTGAATTGGTGTTGTTTGTTCCTCCTATAGTTAAAGTATTCGTTCCAGTTCCAGTTCCAGCATTAAATATTCCTCCAGTATTTATAGTAATATCACTTTGTATATTTAAATTGACGTTGTTTACCACCCCATAAGCCAAAGTCCCATTTACTGTTAAGTGCAATGCAGTAGCATTGCCATCAATTGTTACGGCATTGCCAGTAGATATTCTTACACTATCAACAGCGGTTGGAACAGTGGCTGATGACCAAGTGCCAGCGGTATTCCAATTTCCAGAGGCAATACTCGTTATTAATGGTGCTGTTAAGGTATTACCACTTACATCAACTGGGTTTGCCCATGTTTCCCTTACAGCATACAAACGCCAATATATAGTGGTTGCCGAAGGCAGTCCTATTTGATTTGATGTGGTTGTATTTTGTGGAAGCGTATTTGTAAATGTATAAGTGGCACCTCCATCTACGGAGCGGTATAGCGCATAACCTATTTCGTTTGATGCATCCGTCCAGTTTAATGTCATGGTGGTAGTTCCGGTAGCTGTTATTTGAAAGTTAGTGGGATCATTGGATAAATTGGGAGTCCATAGGTATGATCTGCGGGTTCCATTTCCTGTTATTGGAAATTGAGAGGTAATGCCATTGGACGCAATGTTATAATTTGTTGAGCTTACAGTAGATGCTGTATTACTGCTAGGATTTACGCTAGAAAATATAGCTGCAGAAAATGACAAACCGATGTTAAAAGTAAGTGGTGCTCCTGATGCGCAACGCATAGTTCCATATACATACTCTATTTCTCCTGTTTGCTCATACAAGCGTAATTGAAAAGTATTAGTGTCTGACAGGAAAGCAGCGTTAATGGACATATTTAAAAACTCTACCACCAATATTCTACTTGGAGCGGAACCAATTACTTTTGAGTGTATTCTTCCTATTAAGCTAGTGCCTATAGTAGCGGTAGAAGAACCTGTAAATGGAGCCAATCGTATTCCTGCACCACCAAGCCAAGTTGTTGCTGCACTTGGTATATTGCCTAGCAACATCCATCCATTGGAGTTAACGCCAAATCCAGTCTGTCTTTGTCCATTTACGTAAAAGTCAAAACCAATGTTTGTAAATGTGGAGCCTGTTCCACTATTATTACTTCCACCAATTAAAATAGTGGTACCACTTGTCATGTCAATATCATCAACAAGACTGCCATTGGAGCGATTAAATGAACTACTTGTTGCTGTACTAAAAACATAATTGGCAATACTCTGTGCTTGCAAAGAAGCAATGGAAGTAACAAGCAAAATAAATGCTAAAGGGAGTATGTATTTTTTCATATTTTACTTTATTAGTGTTTTTTTTTGAATCGTGAATTTAGTTATTGTTCCCATTTTTCAAAGTAAATTTCTGCGTGCAGTTTGCTGATTTTGTATGTTAATTTTATGTTAACATTTTGTGTGTGCTCATTTGCTTTATTTATTCATAAAAAAATGGTTAGCACACTTATTTGTATTTACTTGAAGCCTTATGACTACAGAAATAGATTACTTGAATTAATAGTTTATTTGTAAGAACAAAACCTTGCTTTACCCTTTTGCAAGGATTCAGCAGCAAATTTAAAGTGTAACTTACGTATTCTTATAGGAGAATAAATGCTGTTTGTAATAGTAAAGTGGCTACCAAAAAGTGTATTTTTGTAGCTTTATGACAAACTATTTAAGAAGCGATTTGAACGATACTATTTGTGCTTTGGCTACACCGGAAGGTATTGGAGCCATTGGCGTTATTAGAATTAGTGGAGATAAGGCCATAGAAATGGTTGATGCTGTTTTTAAGGGAAAGGTATTAAGGGAACAAGCTTCCCATACAGCACATTTTGGTAGAATTGTTGATTCAACTGATAAAGATGATAGTAGAGTGATAGATGAAGTTTTAGCTACCTTGTTTATAGCACCTAAATCATATACTGGAGAAAATACCGTGGAAATTAGTTGCCATGGCTCTGCCTATATTCAACAACAAATATTGCAAGCTTTAATAAAGCAAGGGGCTCGTTCCGCTAAGCCAGGAGAGTTTACCATGCGTGCTTTTTTAAACAAAAAACTAGATTTAACACAAGCAGAAGCAGTAGCCGATTTAATTGCCAGCAATAGCGAGGCAAGCCACCAAACAGCTATTACGCAAATGCGAGGAGGTTTTTCTAGTCAAATAAAGGATTTGCGGGAGCGTTTGGTCAATTTTGCTTCCTTAATAGAATTGGAGTTGGATTTTGGCGAAGAGGATGTAGAGTTTGCAAGCCGACCAGAATTAAAAAACTTGGTAGAGAATATATTAAACTTGGTACAGTCCCTATTGCAGTCTTTTAAATATGGCAATGCCATTAAAAATGGCATTCCTACCGTCATTGTGGGTAAGCCTAATGCTGGTAAATCAACCTTACTCAATGCGCTAATAAATGATGAAAGAGCCATAGTAAGCCATATAGCTGGTACTACCCGCGATACCATTGAAGAAACATTTATTATTGACGGAATTCTATTTCGATTAATAGATACGGCAGGTATTAGAAAAAATACCACCGATGCCATTGAAACCATTGGTATAGAACGCACTTTCGAAAGCATTAATAAAGCTAGTATTGTTATTTATTTGTTTGATGCAAGCACCACTACCGCCAATGAATTGCAAGAGGAGTTAAAAGCACTAAATAGCCATGATGCCGTAGTTATTCCTGTGGCTAATAAAATGGATTTACTGAATGAAGAAAACAAAGTGCAAATTATTAATTCATTTGCCGCTAGTAGCGGCCAAAGCCAAGCTATTTTTATATCCACTTTACAAAAGCACAATTTGCTTGAGCTGAATAAAAAACTGATAGAGATAGTACGTGGTGATGCTGTAAAAAATGATGTAATTATTACCAATATGCGTCATTATGAAGCATTGCTAAACACGTCTAATTCCTTGCAAGATGTTTTAACAGGAATGGATGCGCAACAAACAGGCGATTTACTTGCCTTTGATATTAGAAAAGCCATATACCATCTTGGAGAAATTGTTGGCGATATAACCACCGATGACTTATTGGATAATATATTTAGTAAGTTCTGTATCGGAAAGTAATTTACTTTCTTTTGTTAAGTATGTGTTTTGTTGAGTTTCAATAAGATTTTCTTTCTCTTTTTTGTTGTTCAACTCTACTTTTTACTTAAGTTTGATACCAGTTGGCTTTTTGTTGCCCACTTATCAGTTTGATATAAGTAAAGCAAAATAATGCAGCAACTAGCAATACCCAATAGTAAATCGCAGGAAATTAACGAAAGCAATCTTTGGTTTTTATTAAAAGAATAGATGAAACTCCTCATTCAAAATATGGTAAGCCTGCGATGCAAACTTTTAGTAAAGGCAGAATTAGAAAAGCTAGGTTTGGCTTACCATTCTGTAGAATTGGGGGAGGTAATTTTGCAAAAACCGATTAAAGCGGAACAAAGGAAAGAGCTGATTAAAGCCTTGCATTTGTCTGGTTTAGCCATTATGGATGATAAAAACACAGTGTTGGTTGAAAAAATCAAAAATATTATTGTTGAAATGGTACACTATGC
Organism: Bacteroidota bacterium; assembly: GCA_031375995.1. Classification (GTDB taxonomy): domain Bacteria; phylum Bacteroidota; class Bacteroidia; order UKL13-3; family UKL13-3; genus JAAFJM01. The sequence goes on along the minus strand of JANMIV010000247.1, from coordinate 4,937 downwards.
AGATGAGTTTCCAGACATTAAATTTTCTGTTTTTTTAAGTGAGCAGTTGCACAAAGATTATCATTTTCTTTCAGAGTTATTCTCAAAAACAAAAGGCATTACCATTGAGCATTTTATTATTCTTCATAAAATTGAAAGAGCCAAAGAATTGATTATGTACGATGAGCTAAACCTAAGTGAAATAGCTTTTAAACTGCATTACAGTAATGTTGCTCATTTGTCGCATCAGTTTAAAAAAATAACAGGGCTTACACCTTCTTTCTTCAGAAGCATTCATAAAAAAGGACGAACTAATTTAGAAGATTTCTAGTTCACTGCAAATTATACAAATCTTTCCCTTAATCGTGTAAACTTTTTACTTGGGTAAAGTTGACCTTTGTTTCTATGCTTAAAAATATGGAAACAAATAATCGCTTAGGAATTTGGATGGATCACTCCACAGCCAACCTAATGGCTTATAATGACCTTATGAATACACATATAATTGAGTTGGCGTTTACACACCAAGGTAAAATGGCAGCGCTGCATCATACTGAAAGCGGTATGCACCGCAAAGAGCAAAAGCTACAAGAAGCGTACTATAAAAAAATTGGTGCAGAAGTTTTAAAATATGATAAGGTGCTTTTATTTGGACCAACAGATGCGAAGAATGAATTGTATAATTATTTAGCACAAGACCATCACTTTGATGAAATTGAATTTGAAATACGAAATACTGAAAGAATGACTGATAATGAACAAAGGGCATTTGTAAAAAACTATTTTAATGTAACGATATAACAGATGAGGGTTAGCTTACTAGGAGTCCTTATTTTAATGGTGAGCTGCAATACAAAACAAGTTACCATTAAACCGATAATAAAAACAATTACAGAATCTGTCTATGCTTCGGGTGTGCTAAAAAGTCAAAACCAATACAATGTATTTTCAAATGTAAGTGGCATTATAAAGCAAGTTTTTGTTGTGGAAAATGATACTGTAGTTATTGGTTCCCCCCTTTTCAATATTGCCAATGAATCACAGATTTTGGCGGAAAAAAATGCGCTACTTAATGCAGGTTTTAATACTTTAAGCAGTAATCAAGGAAAACTAAAGGAATCACTAGCCAATATAGATTTTGCAAAACAAAAAATGCAAAGTGACGAATTAATGCTAACTCGACAGCAAAATTTATGGAGCCAAGGTATAGGAACTAAAGTAGAACTAGAACAAAAAGAAATTACATTGGCAAACTCCAAAACTTTTTACCAGACTGCTTTACAGAAGTACAATGACCTACAAAAAACTTTACGTTTTTCAGCACAACAAGCACAAAACAATTTAAGCATTAGCCGAAAAAACACGAACGATTACATTGTGAAAAGCAGTATAAATGGTAAAGTTTACCAGATTAATCTGCATAAAGGTGAAATGGTTTCCCAACAAATTCCATTGGCAATTATTGGCGATAATACGACTTATATTTTAGAGATGCAGGTAGATGAGTATGACATTGTTTCTATTAAAATGGGAATGAAAGTTTTAGTGGTGTTAAATAGTTACAAGGACTCTGTTTTTATTGCCACTGTTACAAAAATTAACCCCATTATGAATGCCCAAAGCAAAACCTTTACCATTGAAGCGGCATTTGCAAAACCACCCAGTGTGCTTTATCCTTCCATTTCCTTTGAAGCCAATATATTAATCAATACAAAAAAAGAGGCCTTGCTCATACCGCGTAACTACTTGCAAAATGATTCGATTGTTTTTTTGAAATCAGGGGAACAAAAAATAGTAAGAACAGGGCTAAAAGATTTTCAAATGATAGAAATTATTTCTGGCATTGATAAAGAAGATGGAATAATACTTCCCAAGCAATGAATAGTAAATTGATTATAAGCATTTCCATGGCTTTACTTATTGCAAGGCTTAAACAAACTATGGTGGCAGCATTTGGCGTTACATTTAGTATTACTATGTTTATTGCCTTGCTAAGCTTTATGGCAGGTTTGAATACAATGTTGGATAATTTAATTTTAAACCGAACGCCACACTTGAGGCTTTACAATGAAGTTTTACCAACTAAAATTCAGCCCATAGACAGAGCAATGGAGTTTGCTACATCGTATAATTTTATACAACATATAAAACCAAAAAACGATTTATTGGACATTAGAAATAGCGAAGCCATTATTAGTAGTTTAAAAAAGGATGCAAATGTTTTGGGCGTTGCACCCAAGTTAATAACACCCATATTTTACAATGTAGGTGTTATTAATTTAACTGGCGTATTAAATGGCATTGATGTAGATGCTGAAAATAAGTTATTTGCCTTTCAGGATTATGTGGTACAAGGTAAAACATCCGATTTGAAAAATACACCCAATAGCATCATTATTGGCATTGGTGCGGCAAAAAAAATGTTGCTACAAATGGGCGATAATATACAAATAACTACTGTAACAGGTCAAATTTTTCCATTGAAAGTGGTTGGTTTTTTCCAATCAGGAATGGAGGAACTTGATAAAGTTCAAAGCTATACCACTTTGGCTACTTGCCAAAAAATGATGGGCAAGCCCAATAGTTACGTAACCGATATCCAACTAAAACTATATGATATGAATAGGGCTCCAGCACTTGCAAAAAAGTATAAACAACTTTATGCTACTGAAACGGTTGATATACAGACTGCTAATTCGCAATTTGAAACGGGCAGTTCTGTGCGAACTTTAATATCTTATGCAGTAGGGGTTACATTGCTTATTGTGGCGGGCTTTGGCATATACAATATTTTAAATATGATGATATATGAAAAAATGGATTCTATTGCCATTCTAAAAGCTACTGGCTTTTCGGGCAAAGATGTAAATACTATTTTTATAATCATTGCTTTAACTATTGGTATTGTAGGTGGCTTATTGGGGCTCATTTTAGGTTTTGGTTTATCTGCATTAATTGCTGAAATTCCTTTTAGTACAGCATCCTTACCTACGGTAAAAACCTATCCCATTAGTTACAATCCAAAATTCTATTTAATTGGAGCTGTTTTCTCATTAATCACCACCTATTTTGCAGGCTATTTTCCATCAAAAAAAGCAAGCAAAATAGATCCAGTGGATATCATACGAGGAAAATAATGGAAGCCAAAAAAATAATTGAAGCCAAAGGTATTTCTAAATCTTTTTATGAACCCAAAGAGGTAAAAGTATTAAACGAAATTAGTCTTACCATAAATGCTGGCGAATTTGTTTCAATTATTGGAAAATCAGGTTGCGGAAAATCAACTTTACTGTATATACTATCTACCATGGATACCAATTATACTGGTGACTTAACAATAGATGGGGTTGTTATGAAAAATAAAAAAGATGCAGAGCTTGCATTGATAAGAAACCAAAAAATTGGTTTTGTTTTTCAGTTTCATTATTTGTTAAATGAGTTTAGTAATTTGTATAATGTAATGCTGCCAGGCTTAAAATTGAATAGTACAAGCAAAGCCGAGGTTGAACACAATGCGTATGAAAAATTAAAGATATTGGGAATAGAAAGTGAAGCATTAAAAAAGCCCAATCAATTAAGCGGTGGGCAAAAGCAAAGAGTAGCTATTGCTAGGGCTTTAATCAATAACCCATTAATTGTTATGGGTGATGAACCCACTGGTAATTTAGATAAAAAGAATAGTGATATTGTTTTTAATATCTTCAAAGAATTGGGTGAAGTGTATCATCAATCCATGCTTATAGTTACACACGATAATGATTTTGCTAAAAATACCCAACGGACTATTGAAATGGAAGATGGGAAAATAATTAATACCAACTAATATTTAAAGTTGGTAATACAATGCCAGCAGATAGTTTGATTTTGAAGGGTAACAAGTTACATGCCAATGAAGCAAGTCTCTTAGGTGAATCTTATCCTTTAGGAAAGCAAGCAGGAAAATGAGAGGGGCAAACAGGGTTTTCTAAAATAAACAATTGCCTTTGGGAAAGCAGCAATACAGAGTCAGCACATTTTGCCCTTGCATTTGATATTGGCTTAACAGCATTACCATTGGTAAACTTAGGGGCTGTACTACTAATTGTTGCAGCATATATACTTACACGAACCTTTTAAAGTATGGTTCTTTAAAAAGTTTAGGTTGGTTCAATTACTGTGAATTATACAAATCATATCCTTAATTGTATAATGTATTTGCGTGACTTGCATAGAGCTTTGTTGCGTAAAACAATTGCGTTACCCACCATAGCAAAGCCCTTAAAAGTGGAACTAATTGCAGATTGAAAAACATTTTAAATATATAATTAAGCAAATGAAAAATAATATGGGAACAGTGGATAGAGTATTGAGAATACTTATCGCTATTGTAATAGCAGGTTTATACTATTCAAATGCCATTTCTGAAACCGTGGCAACTATGCTTATCATTGTTGCTGGGATTTTCATCCTAACAAGTTTTGTGAGTTTTTGTCCATTGTACTATCTATTTGGAATTTCCACTTGCAAAAAAATAGAAAATAATTGAATCACTTTATCTCCATAGAATAAATGAAAACAGAATATATTTTAATAGCTAATTTAAGTTGTAGAGGCTGTGTAAAATCTATCACGAAAAGCTAATTTCAATTGCTTAAGTAGGTCAAAATAGCATCGCTTTATCTACTGTAAATCATACAAATTTTTGCTCTAAATGTATAACACTATTCTATACCAACAACACACCTTTGTATGGTCGAAACTATTCCGTATCAACATAAAAAATAAATAAAATGAAAAGTAATCAAGATTTGCAAACTGATGTTCAAAATGCTATTAAATGGCAGCCTTTATTACATGCGGCAGAGGTTGGAGTTACTGCACATGATGGGGTAATAACCCTTACAGGTAGTGTAGATAGCTATACAAAAAAAGTGGAAGTGGAGAATGCCACCAAAAACGTAGCTGGTGTTAAAGCTGTG
>JANMIV010000408.1:0-1893 GCA_031375995.1 Bacteroidota bacterium | reverse complement strand
GAGCCTTTGGCATTGGAAAGAACCAAGGATTTTGTAAATAAAATACCTTTCTTACACCTTGCAGCAACCTTTGATAATGCACTCAATGGACTCATGTATCTTAAATCCAATACTGTTGACTTGCTTTTTCTAGACATCAATATGGACGAATTATCTGGTATTGAGTTATTGGAAAGTTCAAAAATAAATAGCCAAGTTATTATTACAACGGCTTATCAGGAGTATGCGCTCAAAGGGTACGAACTCAATGTAACCGACTATTTGCTAAAACCATTCACTTTCAACCGTTTTTTGCAAGCCGTGAATAAGGCACAGAAAAATATGCTTTTACCCACGGCAGAAGCAAATCCCATTGATTTTATATTTATAAAAACGGAAAACCGCTTGGAAAAAGTGTCTTTTAAGGACATTATATATATTGAAGGTATGCGCGATTATAGAAGAATACATACCACCAGCAAACGCATTATGACTTTGCAAAATTTCAAAGAATTGGAGCAAATTATACCTACTCATATTGTTTGTAGGGTGCACAAATCGTTTATGGTAGCATTAGACAAAATTGAATCTATTGAGCGCAGCCGAATTAAAATCGCTGACCAAAGCATTCCTATATCTGAAACCTACAAAGAGCAGTTTTTAAATACCATTAGTAATAAAACCTAGGCTTTTCTTATGCTGGCAATGGCCAGTTTGCAGATATAAAACGCCTGTTTGCAGACAGCATTTATATTATTGCATATCAAACTAGAAGGCTCCCTCCTATTCATAGACTTTTGCACCCATTATTTATCAAAGCAAAAGATTCTATATGAAAAAACAAATCATCACTTTACTAAACATTCTTTGCATTAGCACACTGGTTTTTAGTCAAAAGTTAACACAAACAGTAAGAGGAACTATTATTGACGCAGATAGCAAACAACCGCTTGTAGGCGCAGTCATTAAAATTGCAGGTAGTAATCCTGTTATTGGAGCATCAACAGATGCACGTGGAGAATTTAAAATAGAAAAAATACCTGTAGGAAGCATCAACTTAGAACTATCCTATATTGGTTATGAATCAAAAACCATACCCGACATTGAAGTGAACTCAGGCAAGGAAAAAATACTAAACCTTAGTATGCAGGAATCTGTCTTAAAGTTAAAAGACATCATGGTATCTGCCAATAAAATAGAAAAAGGAGCAGCGGTCAATGAAATGTCATTGGTAAGTTCACGTTCTATATCGCTAGAAGAAACCAAACGCTATGCGGGTAGTTTTAACGACCCTTCGCGCATACTGACTAATTTTGCTGGAGTTACCAACTCTCAAAATGGCGAAAACGATATTATTGTTCGTGGAAATTCCCCTAAATACATTCAATGGCGATTAGAAGGAGTAGAAATTACCAACCCTACTCATTTTGCCGACCAAAATGGCGCAAGAGGCGGAATAAGTGCTTTAAACAATAGTCTATTGGCTACTTCCGATTTTTCAACAGGTGCTTTTTCACCAGAATATGGCGATGTATTATCGGGTGTATATGATGTTAAACTGCGTGCAGGAAACAATAAAAGACTAGAAACCACATTGGGTATTGGTTTATTAGGTACCGATGCTACTTTGGAAGGTCCCTTTAAAAAAGGTTATGGTGGTTCTTTTTTATTCAACTATAGATATTCTACCGTTTCTTTAATCAGTAAACTAGGTGCTGTTGACGTACCTGGAGATTTAAAATTTCAAGATGCGGCATTCAAAATAGTATTGCCTACCAAAAAAATGGGTGAGTTTTCATTATTTGGGATTGGAGGCTTAAGTGGCTTTGAGTTAAAAGATGTAAAAGCCGATTTGTTTTCTACACCCACCAATAAAGCAAGCAATGGCAAAATAAGTGAAGACTATGATAAAGA
>JANMIV010000391.1:0-5238 GCA_031375995.1 Bacteroidota bacterium | reverse complement strand
AGCGGAGAATGTTTATTGAATTAGAAGCAAGAAATATAAAGAACCCTGTTATAATCAAAAGAAACTACGAACACATTTCTGAAAATGATTTTCAACTGCAAGCAGCTACCGATTTAGGCGCATTATTATTGGATGGATTTGGAGATGGTATATGGATACAAGCTGAAGGCATTTCGCCAACAATGGTTAACCGAACAGCTTTTGGAACATTACAAGCTACACGAAGCAGAATATCAAAAACGGAATACATTTCCTGCCCTTCTTGTGGAAGAACATTATTCGACTTACAAGAAACAACACAAAAAATACGCGAAAGAACCAATCACTTAAAAGGAATAAAAATAGCCATTATGGGGTGCATTGTAAATGGGCCTGGCGAAATGGCTGATGCCGATTATGGCTATGTAGGAAGCGGAATTGATAAAATTACTTTGTACAAAGGAAAGGAAGTGGTGAAAAGGAATGTGCCTAGTAATAATGCAGTAAATGAATTGATAGAATTGATAAAAGTAAATAATGATTGGGTTGATTTACCTGTATAAATGACACACAAATGACAAAAAATAGGCAACTTATTTGGTCAAAAAAGGGTCTTTAATTTTGAAAATGCTAAATATTGGTTATTTTGCCCCCCTAAAAGTTAACAAAAAAACAAAAACAATATAATATGAAAAAGTTAATACTTTCTACAATTGGTCTAGCAATGGCCTTTACTTCATTTTCTCAACAGGATTTGAACTTAAAACACAATGGTATCTTAGATTTGAATGCAAAGCCTGCTAAAAAAACAGGTACTATTTCAAAAGCTCAAAGAGAAGAGTGGTACAATCCTTTGGATATTTTAAGAAATGGTGATTTTAAAACTTATGTTGGTTTTATGATGCATGATTCATTGGCTAAGATTGTTGATGATAAAGGTGTTGCTAGTCAAAGCAGAACCTTTCAAGCAGTTGCACAAATAGTTGATCCTAAGGACAATGCTATTGATTTGACTCCAGATCCAACTATCAAAATGTCAAAATTTACAAATTATACAGTAGATTCAGTATCTTTTAGATATTCTTATGTACGTAGAGTAGATTCTACTGATGATGGTTTAGGAGGTAAGAAACTAGTAACAGATACATTATTTGTATTTTATTTTTCAGGTGCTCAAATTTCTACAACAGGTAGTATTCAAGGTGCAACTTCAAGATTTGGACTTCCGAGTTATGATTTTGCAAAAAGACGTCCTTCTAATTACATAAAAACGGATACGGTTTTATTAACTGGAGATTTTGCAACACCAAAACCTTCTACAACTGGATGGCAAGCTGCTGAAATGGGACTAAAGGCTCCTGCAGGTATATCAATAAATGCAAATGGTGGCACTAATGTACAAAATTTAGTTGGTTACGCTTTTATGTTTAAAAGTGGAATAGCTTATGATAATACCTATACTTTTGAAGATAGAAGAGATTCTGCTTCAGTTCCTTCAGGCACAAAATGGGTAAATTACTTCTCGTATCGTTATGGTGCAAATGAAGGAACATCTTTAGTAAATACTTTTTTCAATAGCACATCACTTGTACCACAATTAAATTCATATAGAGCCAACAATGGTTGGAACGGTTGGGTTGCAGGAATAGCTTTTACGAATGATATTTATTTAGATGCAGGTATGAAATTGTCTTCAAATAATATTTCAGTTAAGGAAGTAGCTAATTCATTCTCTTTGGGTCAAGCTTATCCAAATCCATCTAGCAATGTTGTAAATATAGCCTTTGATTTAAAAGCAAGCAATAATGTAAAAGTAAGCATTCTTAACTTATTAGGTAAAGAAGTAATCAATGTGGCTGATGATAAATTTGCTGCTGGTAAAAACGAAGTTTCTGTTGACGTAAGCAATTTAAATGCTGGTGTTTACTTCTATTCAATGACAGTAGATGGTGTAAGCCAAGCTCAAAAATTAATTATTAAATAATAACATCAAGTAACTTAGTTCTTTTTAGTTACTATGTAAAGAATCCCTGATAACATTGGTTATCAGGGATTCCTTGTTTTATCTTCTATTGCTTTAAATATGAATTCTAGCTAATATTCTATCTCCAATTGAAATCAAAAGCATAATCATCTACCAGTTCTTCTTATTTTAGGGTTTGTAATTCAATTTTCAGCTCAATTTATCGGAACATGCCTAATTTATAAGTGTTTCGTTGATTGCTTAAGAATGGCTTAATTACCAGTATTTGGACAACTACTTATGGTATTAACTTTTATGATTAATTTAGCGATTCTATAATAAAATTTATTTAGCCTAAAACTTTAGCTTGAGTAATACTACCTCAACTAAAATAAACGCTATAGCTGCTAGCAAGAACCAACGCCAAAGTTGGGTTCCGTTGTAGGTTAAATCAATTTCTTTTTGGTGTTTTAGTAATTCATTGGTTTGTAACAGCGGTATTGTTGTTTGCTCATTTATACTAGTTAAGGCTAAATTACTTTCTTTTCGGTTTACATTGAAAGAAATGGCTGATAAAGTTTCTGTTTTGCTTTGGTTGAGGAGCAAATAGTTTCCAGCTTGTTTCACATTGTCAATAGTAATGCTGCTGCGGTTGTTTCTGGTGATTAAATCAAATGCCATTTCTTGCTTATCCTTTTTTAGATAAATTATTTTTTGGCTAATGTTCTTGTCAAAAATATAATTAATAGGTTTGGTGGTATAATAGTACAATTGGTTACTTTGCTTATTTACAAGTGGTAAACGCAGCATAAAAGGCACAAATAAAGCATGCTCTGTAAAGTTACTCCATTCTTTTTGCAGTGGTACGCTTAACAAATAGGTGTATCCTTTTCCATATTTTGATTTAAATATAAAGGGAGCGTCATTATTTAGGGTGGCTACAGCATATCCGTTAATGCTGCTATTGGTTTGTAACGGATAAAAAGTATTTACACTTGGCCAATTGCTTAATTCTGGTATTTTACTAAATACATTTTTAAATACATCATCAAAGGTATTGATGCGAGAAACACTTACCCTCTGAGCGGTTTTTGCCCCATATAATGGTGCATTGATTTGTTGCAAAAAAGCATTGATTTGAGCTTGATTATTGTTTTGAACTGAAGGTATAAACAAAACAATTCCGCCATTGGTCAAATATTTTTGAATTTCTGTTTGGAAGCCACTTGATAAAGTGCTCATTTCGTTTATTATAATTAATGAAGCATTGCTAAATAGACTGTAATCAATGGCTTTTTCTGATTGGTTTATAATTTTATAATTTTCATCCAGTGTAAAAACCTTTTGAATGTAATCGTTTGCTTTGATAATCAATACGGTTTGGTTTCCAAAAGCTTTTAATGTAAGCAAGAGCTTATCATCAAATACCACTGGATTGTCTAAAACACTCAGCTCGGCTTGATGGTAAGTAATATCATTCAGCGTAAACTGAAGTTGAATAACAACACTGCTATTGGCTTTGCAGCTAATATTGGCAATGCCTTTTTGTATGCCATCTATTTTAAAAGTAAGCGGAACATCACTGATGTCAAGTTGCCCAAAATTACTTACTTTAACTGATAAATTGGTGGAAGTATTAGGTAGTATAATAGGTTGATCAATCCAAGCGGTATCAATGGCTATATTATTATTTTGATTGGGTTTTATTTGTACCAGATGAAATTGTACGGAAGAATCTGTGGAGTTGGAATTTTGAAATTGGTTTGCTTGTAAATCGCTAATGATATAAGCTATTTTATTCAAACCAACATTTCCTTCTAGTTGTTGTTTTTGTCTGGCTATTATTTGTGCCAAGTCTTTGCTTTGTTGCGAAATTTTAACCTCATCAATAAGTGTAAGCAAATCTTTTTTGTTCAGTATTTGCTGGTGTTTGCCCTCAAAATCGTTACTGAGCAATAGGAAATTGTCATTGTCATTGTAAAAGGAAGCTATTTCTTTGGCTTTGTTCTTTGCTACTTCCAGTAATTGCCCCTCATTATTTTGCTGACTCATACTATAACTATTGTCAATAAAGAGACTAATGGTTTTACTGCTTCCTTTATTCATATTTATTTTGCCAAACGGAATAAATGGTTTGGCAAATGCTAGCACTAAACAAGCAAGGGCGAGGCATCGTGTAACCAATATAATCCATTCTTTGATGTTGCGTTGTTTTTGATTTTGTTCTGTAATTTGTTTTAAGAAACGGATATCACTAAACACTACTTTTTTGTATCTGCGCAACTGAAAAAGGTGAACAATAATGGGAATAAGTAATGCACTTAAAGCAAACAGAAAAATCGGATAGGCAAATAACATTTATAGGGCTGTATTTAATAAATTTTGAATAATGGAGTCAATTTTACTTGCGTTTATCTCATTGTTAAAGGTCTTGTGCAAAGCAGCTTGTCGTTTTTCTAAATCAATGTCTGTAGTGTGGGGTAACAAGTTATTTAAAGCGGTTATCATTTCTGCTGCACTATCTGCTACTTGCACAAATTCTGCTAGACTTGTGCCTTCAACCATTTTTTTATTGGTAATAATATGTTTGCTGTTAAATAAAACATGCAGTAGTTTTAATTTTATGCCTGTAGCCTGAAATGTAGGCAATATATGCACTTGAGCTTGCTCTATTAAACGTTGCATTTCCTCTTTACTTGGGTTTTCAATAAGTTGTATATGGTTATAGTGCGATACTAGTTTTTTTAACTGCTTGCTCGGATTGCAACCAGCAATAATTAAATTGCTTTTTAAATCACTGAATACTTTTTTTACAAGGTATTGGGCTGCAACATCATTTTCATTTACACTTAGCTTGCCATGGTACAAGGCATAATCTTTTAATTGATTGCTCATATTCCAATGGAAACCATGAAAAGCATTTACCAAATGTACATTGGGAAATTTGTTTTCCAAATAGTGGTAATCGTTTGGCGAAATGGCTAAAACTGCTTGGGCTTGGCTTAAAACTTTCTCGTACCTTTTGAGGGCATTTGCTTCCAGTTGGTAGTATTGCTTTTTAAATATATTGCTTTCATTCTTAGCCAATGATTGGTAGTAATGATGCTCTAAATTATGCATTCGTACCAATTTAATACGGTGTTTTAGCCTTTTATGTTTGATGAAGTAGGTAGTATGTAAACCTTCAAATAAAATGGGGTCATTGTCGTGCAAAAGTTCGTTCAATAACATACGATTGTTTCTAGTGTAAACAATCATTGGCTGGTGAATTTTGAAAGGATTGATCAATACAAAAT
>JANMIV010000386.1:0-7166 GCA_031375995.1 Bacteroidota bacterium | reverse complement strand
TTTTGCAAATAGGAATTGCCAATGCAGGCCATGCCAATAAAATATACCTAATAGAAAATATACACCAAGGCGATAAAGCCATTACAGAAAAGCGTATTATGGAAGAGTTGCCTACTATTCATACCAGTAGCAATCAGTTTTTAAGTGCCATTGATGAATTTAATTCATCATGGGAAAACCCTTATTTAGGCGTATAATGAAAGTAGCACTTATTTGCAATACAGAAGCTTTGGCAATGCCCACCATACATTATTTGGCCATGCAAAATATGCTTACCAATATATTTATATTGGAGAAAAATGCTGCGGTATTGCTAAACCCTATTATGGCTGCAGGAGTGCCAAAGGAACAAATATGTTTGGTAAGGAAAGATAATTTTGAAAGTTTAATACGACTCAATATACAAAGATCAAAACCCAATGCATTATTGTTTTTTGGTTTCCCTTGGCATATACCCCATTCTATATTAAGTATTCCAAATAAAGGTGCATTCAACTTTCATTTTGGTTTACTGCCTAAATACAAAGGAGCCGACCCTATTTTTTGGCAAATAAAGAACCAAGAAGAAAAGGCGGGTTTGGTTATACACCGCATTACTGCTCAAATGGATGAAGGGCCAATTGTAATAAACCATGAAGTAGCATTGCATAAGGAGGAAACGTATGGTTTGCATTGTAGTAAAATGGGTTTTGAGGCAGTGAACTGTTTACAGCAACTACTGGGCAATATAGATAAGCTGCCAGAGCAGGCGCAAGTAGCAGCCGCTGATTCAGCGCTATTTTGGACAAAACCTACCGCAAACGATTTGGAGGTACATTGGCATGAGCAAACGGCATTACAAATTATGTATTTGGTAAATGCGTCTAATCCAAGGTATGGTGGAATTTCGGCCTATTTAAATGACAATGAATGCCGATTTTTAGAAGTATTGCCAATAGAAATGGATATGCCAGATAAAGTAGAAGCAGGCACCATTGTATATGCCGATGCTGTATATGGTTTGGTAGTGGCATGTGCAGGGCACACTTTTTTAAGGATACTTATAGTACATACCAAAGATGGTTACTTATCGGGCAATAAGTTGTTTTCTTTAGGTGTGGGTGTAGGTCAAAAATTTATTCAACAAGAAAAAAACAAGCAAAAGCTTGCTAATTAAAATAAAGTTTAACAATTTAAAACCAAAAACAAATTAAATTATGGAAGGAACAATTGGAGAAATTAGAATGTTTGGGGGCACGTTTGCTCCCATGTATTGGGCATTTTGTGATGGTAGTTTGCAAAGTATTCAACAAAACACAGCCGCTTATTCGATTTTAGGTACAATCTATGGTGGTGATGGAATGCAAACCTTTGCATTGCCAGATTTACGAGGGAGAGTACCTGTAGGAGTAGGCCAAGGACTCGGCTTGCCCTATGTAGAATTAGGTGAAAAAGCAGGTGAAGAATCGCACACACTTGTAACTGCTGAAATGGCCGCACATACCCACAGTGCTGCTACATCTGCAACGGGTACAATCAATGTAAGTGCTGCTGCTGGTACCACTTCAACTCCGGCTGCTGGCAATAGCATTGCAGCCATGGTTACAGGGTCTGGTAGAAGTGCTGTGCAGGTAAATGCATTTAACACGGCTGCGCCTAATACTGCATTAAGTGCAGGTTCAGCATTAGTTGGAGGCTCTATGGTAGTAACACCAGCAGGGAATGGTCAACCACATTCAAACATGCAACCTTCTATAGCACTGCAATACATTATTTGCCTAGAAGGTATTTACCCATCAAGAAATTAGTTATTCATTTAAACAAAAAATTAAACAAAAAATAGTATGGAAGGAACAATATCAGAAATCAGATTATTTGCTGGGAGTTTTGCCCCAAGAAATTGGCAATATTGCCAAGGACAAATATTATCAATTAGTACAAATACCGCCTTATTCTCCCTATTAGGAACCACTTTTGGCGGAAATGGGCAAACCACTTTCGGTTTGCCAGATATGCAAGGTCGCACTGCGGTTGGTTCAGGAACTTCTCCTGTGTCTGGTACAAATTATGTATTAGGACAAAAGGCAGGCACAAATAATGTTACTTTGCTTAGTAATAACTTACCAGCACACAACCACCCTACAACGGTTACTAGCCCAACTTTACAAGTAAAAGTAAGTGCTGCAAATGCAACGGTAGCAACTCCAGTTGCTGGTTCAAGTATAGGAGCAGCCAATGTGCCAGGTAGGACACCAGTTGCAGCTTCGGGGTTCAATGCGGCTACACCTGATACGGCTTTAAATGCAGGCTCTCTTTCTTTTGGTCCAACTGCTTATGGTATAGCAGGTGGCAGTTTACCACACAACAATATGCAGCCTTATTTAGGGCTTAATTATGTAATTTGTCAATACGGAATATTCCCATCACGCAACTAAAAAAAATAAAAATCATGGAAGGAACAATAGGAGAAATCCGCTTTTTTGCAGCAAATTTTAGCCCAAAGTCTTGGTCTTATTGCAGTGGTCAAACAATAACTATTGCAAGTAACTCTGCTTTGTTTTCAATATTAGGAACCACTTATGGTGGTAATGGATCAACCACCTTTATGTTGCCTAACGCACAAGGCAGGGCAACCATTGGTGCAGGCTCAGGCCCTGGGTTACCAACATATAATTTGGGACAAACGGTAGGTGCAGAAACCATTGCTTTAACTACACCCCAAATTCCCCCGCATATCCATACGGCACCTATTCCAAGTGCTGCTTTTAATGTAAACAATGGTGCTGCAACTATTCCAACACCCACTGCAGGTGCAAGTATTGCAGCGGCTGGTTCAAGTGTAGCATCATTTAATCCCAATACGCCCGATACCCTTTTAAATGCTGCTTCTGGCAGTATTTCGGCATTGAATGTAACTTGTGGAGTAACTGGTTCAAATGCGCCTCATGCCAATATGATGCCATATACCGTATTGAGTCAGATTATTTGTCAGTATGGTATATTTCCATCAAGGAACTAGAAAGAATGCGCTAAAAGGCATAAACCAAACACGTGCTATTTATATGTATGTATAAACAATATATGAAATAGTACAAAATGAAGTGAGGGTAAAAATAAGGTTCGTTTTTACCCTCTCTTTTCAATAGTCCAAATAGGTTCATTCAAAAAGGTATATACCAATCTGAATTCTTGGTGCGGTAGTATATTATAAAACGAATGTACACAAATAGGATTGGTAATATAAGAAGCTGCCAATCCCAAACATTGTTCTTTGAAAATGGTAATATCCGTATAAATACAAACATCAGGATATTCCACAATTGATTCAGGCATTGCATACCACTTACTGGTGTAGGTGGGCGTATTTGCCTTTATTTCTGCTGAAAAGTTGTGGTGCTTATTGAGTTTAAATAGTAAGTCAATCACTTTTCCGTAAGGAGCATGCCCCGTTTTTCCTTCCACTATATGGGTATAGGTATAGGAAAGATTCTCGGGCTTTACAAATACCTCTTTACCAAATGCAGAATAAGCCAAGCTTAAATGGATGGACTCAGGAATAAGAATGCCACTGGATGCTAATTGAGGGGCAAGGTTAGCTGTTATAGCTACTTGCGGTTCTCTCACCAATCCATTAAACATGGTTTCACTTATTACCAAATGCAGCGATTCATTACTTGGTTTTTTATACAATGAAGCATCGCAAGCAATTACTTTTATATCGTACTCGGCTATGTTTGGCATAGCAATAATATGCTGTATAGACTGAATAGAGGCGGTATTTATTTCAAGTAAAGTAATGGCTATTTCGCTAGGAGAGAAAAAAGGAAGCAAAGGGGTAAGCAAGGTTGCAAAAGGGCCACAACCCGCATAAACAATATTGATTTTTTCGTTTTTAAAACGAAGTTTCAGTTCTAGTAGGGCGGCATAAATACCTTTGATAAAGCGTACTGTGCGTAGTTTGTCATCTACACAAAAAGCAGCATCCTTGCTTGATATAGCAATACCCCCTAGTGTATTTATCTCTTGGTTATACTCATTATTAAGCACTGATAATGAGACACTTTTATTAAAGTGCGAACTTAATTCGTCACTTGCTCTTAGCTCTTGGGCTATGGAAGTTGATTGAATTATCTGAGTACTAATCGTTTTTAAATCTGTAAAAAAAACCATAAAATTAACGTAGAAAATGGTGGTTAAGCTTAACCATTTCTTAAAAATAAATCATTAAGTTCGCAACTTAAATTAATAAAACAATTTTAAACAATAAAGTAATGAAAAAAAATTTACTTATTACATTGATTGCCTTTTTTATTTCATGGCAAACAATACATGCACAAGTAACGGAAACATTTGAGACTGCAACAGTTGGTAGCAATAGTTTTACCAATGGGTCATTTACAGGGAACTTAACTCCTACTGGGGGGTCTGGCTTTACTGTTAGTACTTTAGCGGGCTTAGGATATTTAAGCAGTAATAAGTTTTTGGAATACATTAGTTCCAGTCCCGCTACAATCTCATCTACCACTACTTTTAAGGTAGGTAGTTTATACTTATATCCTTCTACTGATGGAGGAAATACCAATCAGACAGCTTCAGTTTCAGTTACTTTTACTGGAAAATTAGGAGGTGTTACTCAGTTTACTTATACCCCGCCTGCTGCTGATTTTACAGCAGCTTCATGGTCTAATACAACCAATAGAGGATTTAGTTTGGTTAATTTTGCAACTTCAGGCCATCAAAATACCAATATTGATGAGTTGATAATTGATATTGGAGGTTCTGGCAATTATATTGCCGTTGATAATTTTACTTTTACGCCCGTTGCTACCCCAACAATTACAACAACAGGTACTTTGAGTGCATTTACCACATGTTCAGGTACCGCATCAACGCAACAAAGTTTTACAGTAAGTGGTTCCAACCTTACAGCCAACGTTATTGTTACACCGCCAACGGGCTTTGAGGTATCAACTACCTCAGGAAGTGGTTTTACTTCAAGTGTAACCCTTACACAAAGTGGTGGAACAGTAAGCAGTACCACTATATATACCCGTATTACATCCGCTGCTACAGGAACACCTTCAGGTAATATTACTTGTGTTTCAACGGGGGCAACCACTCGAAACGTGGCTGCTAGTGGAACTGTAAATGCTTTACCTACTGTTACATTAGGTAGCAACCCAAGTATATGTAACGGTACAACCAGTGCGAATTTAACGTATAGTGCTACAACAGGTAGCCCCAATCAATACAACATTTCTTGGAGTGCAGGAGCCATTATAGCAGGTTTTACCAATTTGAGCAATACCACTTTGCCAGCCTCGCCAATAGCATTAACCGCACCATCAAATCCTGGAGCAGGAACTTATACAGGAACTTTAAGAGTTGTAAATTCAACTACTGGTTGTACTAGCACTAATAATACAATGAGCGTAACTGTAAATGCTTTGCCTACCGTTACTTTAGGTAGCAACCCAAGTATTTGTAATGGTACTACGAGTGCCAATTTAACTTACAGCGCTACCACAAGTAGTCCAAATCAATACAATTTATCTTGGAGTGCAGGCGCAATCATAGCAGGTTTTACCAATTTGAGCAACACAAGTTTGCCAGCCTCTCCAATAGCATTAACCGCACCATCAAATCCTGGGGCAGGAACTTATACCGGGACCTTAAGAGTTGTAAACTCAACTACTGGTTGTACAAGTTCAGGAAGTACCATGTCAGTTACAGTAAATGCTTTGCCAACCATTACTTTAGGTTCAGTTACTGGTGTAAACACCTCGGCAACCAGCTTTAGTTTACCTTACTCAGCTACTACAGGTAGCCCTAACCAATATTCAATAGTAACTGGTTCACCAACGGCCGTGCCAAGTTTTGTGGCAGTTACAAATGCCTCACTACCCGCCTCACCAATCAGTGTTACTATACCTGCCAGTGCTGCCAATACTTACAATTTTGTGGCTACTGTTAGAAACAGCACTACAGGTTGTACCAGTGCCAACAATAATTTCACATTAACCGTAGCAGCAGCAGGAACTACCATCAGTTCCATAGCTAAGGGTACACCAAGTGGAGCCATTACCAATGCCAGTTCAGTAACGTATAATATTACTTTTGGCGCAAGTGTAACGGGATTAAGTGCTTCTAATTTTAGTTTAACTACCAGTGGAGTGAGTGGCGCATCAATCGGAACATTAAGTGGATCAGGAGCTAGCTATTCATTAACAGTAAATACTGGAACAGGTAGTGGAAGTATTACACTAAACGTGGACAATGCAACAGGAGTAAGTCCAGGTATAAGCACAACGCTTCCATTTGCAGGCGAAACCTACACCATAGACAAAAGCTTACCAACAGTAGTAACCCAAAATTCCACCTTATATTTAAATGCAGCAGGCACAGGAACGGCAACTGCCGCTCAGGTAAACAATGGTTCAAGTGATGCATCGGGTATTGCCAGTTTAGCAATAAATACAACCAATTTCTCTTGTGCCACTGTAGGAGCCAACACAGTAACTTTAACCGTAACCGATAATGCAGGCAATACCAACACAGGTACAGCTACGATAACGGTATTAGATACAGTGCGCCCAGTAGTAGTTACCCAAAACCGCACGGTTTACTTAAGTGCAGCAGGTACAGCAACAGTAAGTGCTTTACAACTGAATAATGGTACAAGTGACGCATGTGGCGTAGCCAGCTTAAGCGCCTCACAAACATCATATACTTGCGCCAATGTAGGCACACCAGTAACGGTAACCTTAACCGCAACAGATTTAAATGGCAATACC
This sequence comes from Bacteroidota bacterium, assembly GCA_031375995.1. Classification (GTDB taxonomy): domain Bacteria; phylum Bacteroidota; class Bacteroidia; order UKL13-3; family UKL13-3; genus JAAFJM01. The sequence goes on along the minus strand of JANMIV010000386.1, from coordinate 393 downwards.
AATACAGGTACAGCCACCGTAACGGTATTAGATACAGTAAGACCAGTAGTTGTAACGCAAAACCGTACCGTTTACTTAAGTGCAGCAGGAACAGCAACTGTATCGGCTTTACAATTGAATAACGGAACAAGTGATGCCTGTGGCGTAGCTAGTTTAAGTGCATCACAAACATCATATACTTGCGCCAATGTAGGCACCCCAGTAACAGTAACCTTAACCGCAACTGATTTAAATGGCAATACCAATACAGGTACTGCTACGGTAACAGTATTAGATACCGTTAGACCGGTAGTTGTAACGCAAAACAGAACAGTATATTTAAGTGCAGCAGGTACTGGAACAGTAAGTGCTTTACAATTGAATAATGGAACAAGTGACGCCTGTGGCGTAGCT
>JANMIV010000380.1:0-7333 GCA_031375995.1 Bacteroidota bacterium | reverse complement strand
ATTTTGTCAAAAAACTTGGAGTACAATACGTAAACGGTAAACATTTGATGTATTTTAAAATAAAAAATCCCGCCTAAGCAGGATTTCTTTTAGTTGCGGAGGCAGGACTCGAACCTACGACCTTTGGGTTATGAGCCCAACGAGCTACCACTGCTCCACTCCGCGATATATTTTACAGTTCATATATTGAACTTTTACTCCTTTTTTCTCGAACCTACGTCCGTTAGCTAACGGATATGAGTCCAACGATTCGTTAGCTAACGGATCCACTCCGCGATATATTTTTTATATGCTAAACGTCAATAAAATCAAACACAAACGAACTATTTAAAACTTAATTCCTTTTGTTTTTGGGACTGCAAATATAAAACTGTTTCTTTGTAATCCTAATAAATTTTGAAAAAATGTCGTTTCGTGCTGGTTTTGTAAGTATTATAGGTAAACCCAACGTGGGTAAATCTACTTTGATGAATGCTCTTTTAGGAGAGAAAATTTCTATTATTACCCATAAGGCACAAACTACTAGACATAGAATATTAGGCATATTGAATAATCCGGAGTTTCAAATTGTATTTTCAGATACTCCTGGTATTATAGAACCCAAGTATAAACTTCAAGGAAGCATGATGAAGTTCGTAAATGAGAGCTTAGAAGGTGCCGACTTAGTAATGTTTGTGGCCGATTTTAACACACAAAATGAAGAGCCAGAACTGATTGAACGTCTTAAACTAATAGAAGCACCTTTAATTTGTGTAATCAATAAAATAGATGAAACAGATCAAGATGGGGTGGTGGAAAAAATTAACTTTTGGCGTGAACAAGTTAATTTCAAAGAAGTAGTTCCTATTTCTGCTTTCAATAAATTTAACCTTGATCTGTTATTAAAAAGTATAAAGACCTATTTGCCAGAAGGCCCTGCATTTTATGAACAAGACCAAGTAACAGATAAGTCAGAGCGCTTCATTGCATCGGAAATATTACGTGAAAAGATATTATTGCGTTATAAGGAAGAAATCCCTTATTCAGTGCAAGTAGAAATTGAATCATTTAAAGACGAAGAAAAACTTTTACGCATTAGCGCAATTATTTATGTAATGCGTGACTCTCAAAAGCAAATAATGATTGGTAAAGGGGGTATTGCCATTAAAAATATGGGCATTGCCGCTAGGCGCGATTTAGAAAAATTCTTTGGAAAGCAAGTATTTCTGCAAACTTTTGTAAAGGTAAAAGAAGGATGGCGAGATAATAATAACTTACTTAAAGAATGGGGTTATGACAATGATGGGAAATAGGTAGTTTTTTAATTTCCAGAGAATTGCTCTCTAATTCCGCCTTCCAAAGCAGTCCACTTTCCTGTTCTATAGCCAATTACTTTCAGGGCATTGTTTGTCCAAGTATTACAAGTATGGAAAAAACTAAATTCACGATCTGCTTCATACAACATTTCTCCTTCTTTGCTATTACTTGGCGCAATTGGACTTAACATTTGTCCGTTACTTTGAGCAAAACTATTCTTAATGTGATTACTCAACTGTATATATTGTTCTGAGCTTAAGAACACTTTTCTTATAAATTTCCTATTGAAAGGATATTCTTTTTCGAAGCTAACATGCATAACGCCTTGTCCGAAGCCGCATAGCGATTTAAAACTTGTCAGGTAATTCATATTGTCCCAACGTTTGTTTTGTTGGTAAAAGTTTTTCTCTGCAAAGCCAAAACAAATCCATTCTTCTGTCGTAGCGGTTTTAAAGTCAGCCCTATTAACAACGGTTTCCCAGTTTACTGGTTCCTCTTTAACAGGAACTATTACTTCACTGTGCATACCGTCACCGGCTATATACACCAATATGCCTTTATTTTTTACTAAATAATCTGCATTAACAGTAATAAGAGGTAAAACCAAACAACATAAGTAATAAAATGAGGCCATAGACAAAATTCCATAGCATAATTTTAGGCCATATTTTCCTATTTTTTGTAGCATTTAATTTAAGTTAGGTTTGATAAAAGTAGTTTACAAATGTTACTTGCCTTATTTTGAGGCAAAACATTTATAAATTAAGCTTACTTTTGCAAATATATTTATATTATGGAAAACAGAAACGCTAGCGGAAAGAGATTTGATAAAAAGGGAGCTAAACCCGCCAATTCATCAGCAAAAAAATCATATAAAAATAACACCGAAAGCAAAAGTGCCTATAAATCAAAGATATCAGATAATTCGGAAATGGGTAAAAAACCATACAATAGGGGGAAAAGTGTGAGTGAAAACAAATCGTACACTACCTATAAAACTGCTCAAGATGCTGGAAAAGGAAAATTGGAAGGCGCAAAAAGACCTTATAGCAGAGGTACAACCAATAAAGAGGATAGATTTATAAATGATAATAAAAAGTCTTTTACCAAAGGCAGAAGTGCTGGAGATACTAAGTTTAACAGCACCCGTAAACCAAGTGGACGAGATATGACTGATAAATTTGAAGCCAATAAAAAGCCTTTTAATAGAACCAAAGTAAAGAAAGATGACAGCTTTGGTGATAGAGAAAAATCTTTTACCAATGACAGAACTTCAAGGGATGATAAGTACAGTGCTGCTCGCAAACCAAGTGGAAGAGACCATGCAGATAGATTTGAAACAGATAAAAAGCCATATAGTAGGAGTAAATATATTGGTGAAGATAAATTTGCCTCAAGCACTAGAAAACCAAGTTTAAAGGGGACCTCGGCAGCATTTGATAAAAACAAAAAACCATATACAAAAGAACGAAGCGGAGAAAAAGGCAAATATCCGAGCAAAAAAGGGGCTGCTTTTAACGCTAGAGACGAAAGAGAAGAAGAGATTCCAAAAAGATTACCAAAACCGGAAAATATTGCTAACAAAGAAAGTTTTCGTAAAAAGGGACTTTCTGAAGATGCCAAGCCTTTAAAAGGCAATACAACTAAACAAAAAAGTAAGTTTGAGTTCAGAAGTGTTAGAAAAGCCAAATTAGCAGATGAAAAAAACACGAGAGTAAATAAAAAAACAGCGGAACAAGATTTAAACACAGGAGAAATAAGACTTAATAGATTTATTGCCAATGCAGGAATTTGTAGCAGAAGAGAAGCAGATACATTAATTACCGCAGGTTTGGTTACTATTAATGGTTCAGTAGTGGTGGAAATGGGCTATAAGGTAAAAGCAGGCGATGATATAAGATACAACGGGGAAAGACTTTCAGTAGAAGAGAAAATTTATATTCTAATGAACAAGCCGAAGGATGCCATTACCACAGCGGAGGATCCGGAAGGGCGAAAGACTGTTTTTGATTTAATTGAAGGTAAATTGGCACAAAGGGTTTTTGCAGTAGGCAGATTAGATAGAAATACCACTGGTGTTTTATTATTGACCAATGATGGGGACTTAGCTCAAAGACTTATGCACCCGAAATACGAAGTAGAAAAAGTATATATAGCTACTTTAAATAAAGACTTAACCAAGAATGATCTTTGGCAATTGGCTGGAGGAGTTGAGCTTGAAGATGGCCCTATAAAGCCAGATGCTGTAGCTTATGCAGAAGAAAGTAAAAAGGATGTTATAGGTGTTGAAATACATAGTGGACGCAATCGAATTATACATAGAATGTTTGAGCACATGGGATATTTGGTAGATAAGCTAGATAGAGTAGCTTATGCAGGTTTAACCAAAGCCAAATTAAAAAGAGGAGAATGGCGTGAACTGACAGAAAAAGAGCTAAAAACATTAAAGCGTAACGTTAAAATAAGCTAGAAAGAATGCTTGGACTAAAATTAGCAACTGATCCACGTTGGGTAAACATAGCAGAAAAACAAATAGACGAAATATTAACCGATCATGCGTATTGCGAACAAAAAGCGGCAAGCAGCGGAATCTCACTCATTATTAATTTCCCTGAGAAAGACAGGATTGTGGAAGAAATTACGGCTATAGTTGCCGAAGAATGGGGACACTTTCGCAAAGTTCTGAAAGAGCTAGAAAAACGAGGTTATAAACTAGGATTACAGCGCAAAGACGAATATGTGATTGAATTAAAAAAACTAATACGCAAGGGGGGAAGCAGAAACCAACAAATGCTTGATAAATTATTGGTATTTGCCATGATAGAAGCACGAAGTTGTGAGCGATTTAGGTTGCTCTCGCTGCACATAAGCGATGCTCAATTAAAACAATTTTACCATGAATTTATGGTAAGTGAGGCAGGACATTATAGAGCCTTTATAGACCTTGCTAATTATTATTTGCCTGAGCAGGAAGTAAAAACACGTTGGAATGAAATATTGGAAGCAGAAGCTGCCATATTAGGTACTTTAGATTTAAGAGGCGACAGGGTGCACTAAAATGCACTTACTCAAAAATTTGATCAGGTTCTGGTACTTTAAAAACCAGAAAATTAGTACCGAAAAAATTGAGCATCACATTTAACAGAATGGAAATAATATTGGAAACAAAAGGACCATTATTATTTAACCAAGCGGCACTTAGTACCCAGCCAAAAGAATTAACTATATCTGCCATATACTTATTAGGCATTAAATAGTGATCACATAAAAAATTAAAGCCCAAGTACACAAAAAAAGTTACCGCATATACTGCTATATACTTAAGTAAGTATTTTTCACCATCATCCGCTTGGTCCACGTAAGTCCAAAGTTTATTCAAAGTGAAACCAACAAAAAAGCCCATAATCCAACCTACGGCTTTTGTAAGCAAATTGAGCGCAGGAAATTGTAAGGATAATAACCAAAAAACCAATAAACTAACTAAAGTACTTGAAGTGCCCACTATACCAAATTTTATGAATTTTTTGGCTGTTGGGTATTGAGCAAACCACTTTTTTATATGTCTAATTGTAGTTATAACCATTTTTTTGCGGTCAAATATATTGATATTCGATACAAATACCGACTTTCGCTAACATGAAAAAGAGATTTAGTATTTTATTTAGTATTTTTCTTACAGTTTTGTTACATGCACAACCAAATGGATACACACATGTAGGCGACACAACCCAATTTATTTTTAATGAATCTGATTACAATATAAGTCCACAAAAGAGCGTAGTGCTTACAGGGGTTTTCAGAAATTGGAGCCAAGACATGGAAGACGCTAAATGGATGCTTAAAAAACAGCCTAATAAAACCTGGATACTAAAAATACATAATCCCAATTTTGAGATAATAAAACCTAGCACGCCTTTTAAGTACAGAGTTGACGAAGGCAAATGGCTAGATCCGCCTAAAGAGGCGGACAATGCAGAAGGAGGTAATCTAATATTTATGAAAGGCATCGAACCATTGGCATTAAAAGCTACTTTATTAGCTGACAGACAAATAGAAGTAACGCTCACGGGTTTCCCCAAACACAAAATAGTAACCATAGCAGATTTTGTACTTACCAATGCACAAAATGAAAAAATGATTCTGAATGACATTTCATTTAATATTCAGGATGCAGAAATTGATACAAAAAAGGGAGAAATACCTTTAGCAACAAAAGGGCTTAAATTGATACTATACGCTAAAGATTTAGTAGATAAGCGTAGAGTATATTATTTAGCTATGCCCAAGTTGAAGCTAAAAGCTTTATGCACTTTTGATGGTTGGTTTAAAAATTTAAAAAGCGATAAAGAACTAGGTGCTAATATTATTGACAAAGGGAAAAAGACCGTTTTTAGGGTTTTTGCACCTAGAGCAACTATGGTGAAATTATACCTTTACAAAGCCATCAATACCGATTCTACCTCTTTTTATGCAAGTGAGCCATTTAAAGTTATTGACTTAGAAATGGATGGACAAGGTGTATGGGAAACAAGCATTAATGAAAATTTAGCTGGTACTTGGTATGATTATACCGTTCATGGATTTGTTGATCCGGGCAATTCATTTTATGAAACCAATCCAGTGCATATTAGCGACCCCTATGCCAGAGTAAGCGATGATAGTTTTGGTAAATGTATGGTTGCAGAAAAAACGACACCAGCAAGTCCATTATCGCAGAGCATACCACGCATGGAACAATTAATAGCCTACGAAGCGCATGTGCAAGATTTTACCGATTTATTGCCTGTAAATGATAGTTTAAAAGGGACTATTGCAGCGATGGGATTGAGCGGTTTAAAAAATAGTTATGGCTATCCTATTGGTTTTGATCATTTAGTAAACTTGGGCATCAATACGGTACATTTAATGCCAGTACAAGAAATGTTGCATTGGCCAAAAGATGAATGGAAAAAGGCCTTTAAGAATGACACATACATGAAAGAACAAGGTATAGCCGAGGAAAATTACGATTGGGGATACCGCACTTCACATAGCTTTGCTATAGAAACACGTTACAGACAAAAGGGAACCAAACCTGGTGATGAGCGCATACAATTTAGAGATGTAGTGCAAAAATTCCACGATAAAAATATAGCAGTTATTGTTGACTTTGTTTTTAACCATACCGCAGAAAATATGGATGGAAGAAGTTACCTATTCCATTTCAATGCTTTTGATAAACAATACTATTACCGTACTAAAAACTTAGAGCATATTGGCGAGTATGGAAACGAAACTAAAAGCGAAAATCGCTATATGACACAACGTTGGATTATAGACCAATGCAAACATTTTATTGAAGAATTTGGTGTAGATGGATTTAGAATAGATTTAGCAGGGCAAACAGACAAGCAAACACTATTGGCTTTGAAGGCTGCTTTACCGCCAGATATAATTATTTATGGAGAGCCTTGGATAGATAGCAATGATCCGGAATATAATAAAAATCCAAATTGGCATTGGTATAAGGACGACTCGCCCATTTGCTACTTTAACGATGATGCAAGAAATGCTTATAAGGGCCCTGTTTTTGAACTCACTGATAAAAAGAAACACCGAGGTTGGGCAGGTGGCAATTTTGAGGAGAGAGACAACGTAATAAAAGCGCTTTCATGCAATTTTCCTACTCAAAAGCACATTAACAGTGCTATTAACTATTTAGATATACATGATAATTATGCATTAGCTGATCAATTTGCTACTCAAAATTTTGATGGCAGATTTGGAGTAGATGAAGCCAATTATAAAATAGCAGCTACTTTGCTCTTTACTACTCCAGGACCAATAGTAATGCATGGCGGAAGTGAGTTTATGCGTAGCAAAGGCCATGCTCCTTTAAAAGAAATAGTAAAGGAAATTCCAAGTGGTAAAATATACTTTCACGGCAAACGCGACACGTATAATATGCGTACAGCAAATCAGTTTATATGGGAAAATGTTGGGAAGAACACCATTCCAATTAATACAAAGTCGAGTAAATTGCCTTATGAAAGCAGTA
>JANMIV010000377.1:0-9050 GCA_031375995.1 Bacteroidota bacterium | reverse complement strand
TGCACACATATTGATACCTGTAAAGGTTTCTATATAACCCGGTTTACAAATAGAGTCGGTGCCTCTATCGTTCCATACTCTTAAACAAATTTTAAACACACCAGGGTCAAAGGCGGCAAAGCGTGGATTGCTCACTGTAGCTGTTGGGTTGAAGTAATTGGGGAATGCATTGGGGTCGGTAGCACAGGTAGCACAGGGTGGGTCTAGTGTCCACTCCCACTGGTTTGGACCATTGGTTGATAAATCTATAAAGGGTGATTCTTCGCTAAAACCTAGTTTGCGTTTAAAGCTAATGAAGTCGGCTCTAGGTTTTTGGCTTGGGGTATCTACATAAATGAATTTTACTATCGAATCTAATAACGAATCGCGCTTAAAATCGTTTACCGCCAATAGTTTCACTTGTTTCCATCCTGGAGTTCTAAAGGTGTAGGTAAAGTTGTTGCGGTACTTTGCGGTATCTATATAGCCAGCATAAGTTCCAGCACTGGTTCTGGCATAGCCTGGTTGTAATGGGTTCTCATCGGGTAAGTTCCAAAATACGCGGCTTTGGAAGCTTGAAGTATTGATTAAGGTTTGTGGGCTATTAATCCATACCGTATCGGGGGCATAAAAATTGGCAATGGGTGGTTGAATGGAAGAACCTAGGCTAATAGTAATATCAAAATCTTTTGCATTACCACCACCAAATGCACTGCAAGCATCTCCTGCTCCATTTGGATTACCTACACCACGTGAGCGAACCCTCATTCTTGTTATTCCTAGAACAGCATTTGAAGGCACTAGAATAGGTGTGGATACTAAAGTAGTAGTAAGATTAATAAAACTAGCAGGCTGAATATGCTCTGAAGCGCTAAATACATTATCCTTATTCCAGTCAAACCAAACAGACAAAATACAAGAAGTACTACTATTAACAAATAAGGTATAGGTAGTTCCCGGAACTAAAGTGGTAGTATTTGCCCCACCATTATTCCAATATGTATAATCAAAACCAGTAACAGCGCATGCGCTATTGTGGCTTAAACTATTTAAAGTTATTTGACCTATTTCTGAAATTCCGCAGCCTACATGAGTTGCTGCGCAATAAGGGGCAGGATTGGTTATTTGAGCTTTTAAGCTCCCCCAATTAAGAAAAAGAAAAATAATAAGTAGCAAAAGCAACTTTCTTTGTTTAAAAATGTATTTGTTTTTCATGGCTTTATTTGTTTATTACACAGTGTTACGAATATGAAACAGTATTGGTTGGGTGCATTTTTCAAAGATATAAATTTCTTTTAACAGACAACTTAAATTAGACTTAATATTTACTTCAAAACAGCTATAGTATGTAAAACAAAAAAACATGTATTTGGTTTTAAAAAAACTAAAAACAATACCGCTTTGTAAAAAAACAACACGAATACGGCCGCTTATATCCCTATTTATGCTACAAAATTAGTTTATTGCAAAAGTTTCGTCACTTTGGTTTCTTACTACCTATGATTACGTTCAAATTTTGAAACAAAACACTATTTACCTTTATTAGCCAATAATTCACTCAAAACGAAACATGCTTGATATTATTCAAATATTAGAAATACTGGTAATTGTTTTTACCCTGTTGTACAACTATTTTTTAATAAAACAGCACATTATCTGTTGGTTATTTGGATTGTTTTCTTCCTTAATTGGAGCTATAATTTTTTACCACAAATTACTAATGGGTCAATCTCTTCTACATCTCTTTTATGCGCTTATGGCAATGTATGGCTGGTATGAGTGGAATCAAAAAAAAGAAGCAAAGAATGTGCGCGAATGGACATTGAAAAAGCAAATACTTATTATACTTATAGGTGTTGCATTTATAGCCATTATTTACCCCGTTTTTTATTTAAAATTACAAATAGAAATGTCTTTAGCAGATTTATCCATTACCATTTTTTGTATTATAGCAACCTACAAAGAAGCACAAAAAATAGTAAGTGCATGGCTTTATTGGATAGTATTGAATTTTACTGCTGCGTTGTTGTATTGGAATAATGAGCTACACCTGTATGCTTGCCTAATGCTTATATATACTGTTCTTTCTGTAAGCGGTTATTTTACTTGGAAAAAACAACTACAAAACGCTCATACTTAAATAAAAAAACTGCCACTCACATAAAGTTAATAACCTTATTAGTTGCAGTAACAAATGTTTTCTATTATTGAATTAAATTTATAATAAAATGAGCAATACAGTATTTAATATTTTACTAGTTGAGGATGATGAAGTTGATATTATGAATGTAAAACGAGCATTCAAAAAAAACAATGTTCAACATGGCCTTGCGGTAACAAATAATGGTATTGAAGCACTGGCTTACTTAAGAGAGACTTTGGCTACTAATTTGGCTGATATGCCAAAAGTTATAATGCTTGACCTAAATATGCCCAAAATGGGTGGCATTGAATTTTTGAAAGAAATTAGAAAAGACGATCAGCTTAAAAATTTAACTGTTTTTGTAATGACCACCTCCAATGAGGATAATGATAAAGTGGAAGCATTTAACTTAAATGTAGCTGGTTATATTATAAAACCACTTTCCATGGAGCAATTTATGGATGTTGTAAATACGTTAAACAGTTTTTGGAGACTTTGCGAATTTCCTAGTTAATGGACAACAATGGTCAAATAGGCACCTTAGCCGAAAACAACTACACTATTTTACTGGTTGACGATGATGATGTGGACATCATGTCTTTTGAAAGAGCTATCAAAAAAACAGGGCTTAAGTATAATTTGCATGTCTGTAAAAATGCTTCAGAAACGCTAATAAGTATCACTAGAAATCAATATGACTGTATATTTCTCGATTACTTACTTCCAGGATTTGATGGATTGGAATTACTAAAGAAAATTCGCGAGTTTAATGTGCTTACTCCTATTGCGGTAATGACCTCGCAAGGTGATGAAAAACTTGCAGTGCAAATGATTAAAAATGGCGCGTTTGACTATTTTCCAAAGGCAGAAATAAGCCCCGACTATATTGAAAAGGTTATTTTAAATGGCCTACGGATTGGCGAAATAGAAGCGCAAAGGCTAAAGGCCGAACTTGCTATAAAAGAAAATAATAGCCGACTAACTGCCATTATAGAAAGCACAAAAAATTACATATATGCCCTTGATAAAAATCTGTGTTTTATTTCATTCAATAGTTCTTTTAAAAACAAGGTAAAGCTTGATAAAAATATTGATATTCAAATAGGCCAGCATATAGAGGAAATAGTAGATGATAAGGAAATATTATACCATTATAGACAGTGTTTGGCAGGTGAAAGCACCACCTCTATTGAGGAGTATCAGCTAAACAATAATTATACGTGTTTGGAAACCACTTACAACCCTATTAAGATTGAAGGAGAAGTAACGGGCGTGGCTATTTTTAGCAAAGACATTACGGAAAATAAAAAGTTTCAAAAGGAGTTATTGCAGGCCAGAAATGACGCCATTAATTCTGCTAAAGCAAAAACAGATTTTTTATCGAATATGAGCCATGAAATAAGGACTCCGATGAATGCCATTATGGGGCTAACTGAATTGCTATTGGAAGAGGATTTACAAGGAACCATCCAAGAAAACTTAAAGTCCATTCGTTATTCTGCTGATAATTTATTGGTTATTATTAACGATATTCTTGATTTCAGTAAGATAGAGGCAGAAAAAATAACCTTTGAGAGCATTGAATTTGACATTAGAGAAAGAATGTCGGAATTATACAAAACATTTGAATACCGCTCTAAAGAAAAAGGTCTTGATTTCATCATCACTATGGATGAGGCTGTACCCAATATTTTAAAAGGAGATCCTTATAGGCTTAATCAAATACTATTCAATTTGGTAGGCAATGCCATTAAGTTTACGTCCAAAGGTTCTATCACTATTAACGTTAACCTGCTATCAAGCAAGGCCGACCAAGCATTAGTTGCCTTTACCGTTACTGATACGGGAATAGGAATTCCTGAGCATAAACACTCTAAAATATTTGAAAGTTTTACCCAAGCTTATACAGATACTACTCGAAAGTTTGGAGGAACAGGCTTAGGACTGGCCATCACTAAGAATCTAACTTTGTTGCAAAATGGCAATATTAATATAAAGAGCAGAGTTGGCCAAGGCACTACGTTTAGTGTGGAACTTCCTTTTGAAATTAGCAAACTAAAGGAAATAAAAAAAGAGGTTAAAAAACAAGAAATTTACGATTTAAGTAAATACAAGATTCTAGTAGTAGAAGACAATGTAATGAATCAATTTGTGGCTAAGCAGTTTTTTAAACGCTGGAATACCGATGTGGTAATAGCCAATAATGGAGTGGAAGCAATAGAAATTCTTTCTACCAGAGACGATTTTAGCTTGGTATTAATGGATTTGCAAATGCCTGAAATGAGTGGTTTTCAGGCGGCAGAAATGATAAGAGCTCCAAATACTACGGTAAAAAACTCTGATATTCCTATTATAGCACTTAGTGCAGATGCTTTTAGCGAAACACGCAAAAAAGTAATAGAAGCAAATATGAATGATTTTGTTACCAAGCCGTTTAATCCAGAAGAATTGTATCAAAAAGTGCTTAAGTATGTAACTCAACGACCAGCAAATAATAAAATACGCTAAATATTAGGTTTTCATATATCGCCATTTATTTTTATTTTCATCAATAAAAATCTAATATCGCTTGCCCAAAATGGTGTAAAACAATTTTCAACAGAAAATTACTTTTAGAAAATGAGCCAATTAAAAGATGATGCATTGAAATACCACAGCAAAGGCCGTCCAGGCAAAATTGCTGTTGTACCTACAAAACCAACTAATACCAAACGCGATTTAAGTTTAGCCTATTCTCCTGGAGTAGCAGAACCTTGTTTAGCTATTGCCGAAAATCCTGACGATGTATATAAATATACTGCGAAAGGTAATTTAGTGGCGGTTATTTCTAACGGAACGGCTGTTCTTGGTTTAGGCGATATTGGCCCTGAAGCCTCTAAACCTGTAATGGAAGGTAAAGGCGTTTTATTTAAGATATTTGCCGATATTGATGTGTTTGATATAGAAATAAATACCAAAGACACAGAAGCATTTATAAGTACTGTAAAAAATATTGCCTGTACTTTTGGGGGGATAAATCTGGAAGATATTAAAGCGCCAGAGTGTTTTGAAATAGAACAACGTCTAAAAGATGAACTGGATATACCTATCATGCACGATGATCAGCATGGAACAGCCATTATAACAGGTGCTGCCTTGCTGAATGCCTTGGAACTAGTAGGTAAAAATATTGCTACTGTAAAAGTGGTTTATAATGGAGCAGGAGCTTCTGCCATTAGCTGTGCTAAAATTATGCTGGCTCTTGGTGTTCAAAAAGAAAATTTGGTGATGTGCGATAGCAAGGGTGTAATAAGAAAAGACAGCCCTAACTTAGACGATACTAAAAAACAATTTGCCACTGACAGAAGCATTAATACCCTACAAGAAGCTCTTGTTGATGCGGATGTATTTGTAGGACTATCGAAAGCAGATGTGGTAAACCAAGATATGCTAAGAAGTATGGCAAAAGACTGTATTGTTTTTGCTTTAGCCAATCCAAATCCAGAAATTGCATACGATTTAGCCATTGCTTCAAGATCTGATATTATTTTAGCAACAGGAAGAAGTGATTATCCCAATCAAGTGAATAATGTATTGGGCTTCCCTTATATTTTTAGAGGTGCTTTGGATGTACGTGCCACTAAAATTACAGAGGAAATGAAAATTGCTGCAGTACATGCACTGGCTAAACTAACAAAAGAGCCTGTTCCTGAAATAGTAAATTTGGCCTACAATGAAAAGAATGTAACTTTTGGTAAAACGTATATTATTCCTAAACCAATAGATCCTAGGTTAATTACCACTGTTTCTCCAGCAGTAGCTAAAGCTGCAATGGAAAGTGGTGTCGCAAAAAACCCAATACATGATTGGGAAAAATACAATCAACAACTGCTGGCACGTTTAGGTAAAGAAAGTAATTTTATACGTGCCGTAACTGATAAAGCAAAACAAGCACCAAAAAGAGTGGTGTTTTCTGAGGCCGATAATTACAAAATTTTGCGTGCTGCACAAATTGTAAAAGACGAAGGTATAGCCATACCTATATTATTAGGTAATAGAGAGAAAATAACCCTTTTAATGGAGGAGAATAATATTAAACTGGACAATATTCAGATAATTGACCCCATGGAGGAGGAAGCAAAACGAAATGCTTTTGCTGAAATATTCTTTCTGAAAAGACAGCGCAAAGGAATTACGTTGCATGAGGCACGAAAACTGATGCGAGATCGAAATCACTTTGCACCTATGATGGTGGAGATGGGAGAAGCTGATGCCATGATTAGTGGTTTAACTAAAAACTATCCTACTTCTATAAAACCAGCATTACAAATTTTTGGCAAAGAAGATGGGGTAAAGAATGTAGCGGGAATGTATATTATGCTTAGTAAAAAAGGCACTTTGTTCTTTGCTGACACCACCGTAAATCGTTACCCCAATGTGGAAGATTTAGTTGATATTACTTACTCTACTTACAAAGCGGTAAAAAAATTCAATATTGATCCGAGAATTGCATTGCTCAGTTATAGTAATTTTGGTTCGGCTGATGGCGAAGTGCCTCAGAAAATGAGTAAAGTTAGGAATATACTAAAAGAGCGCTACCCATACATGGTTGTTGATGGCGATATACAAGCAAATGTAGCACTAAACCAAAAAATATTAGCCGCTAATTTCCCTTTCAGCGAATTGAATGGAGCGCCTGTTAATACGCTTATTTTCCCTTCTTTATCGTCTGGAAATATTACTTATAAAATAGTACAAGAACTTGGTTCAGCAGAGGCAATTGGTCCTGTATTGCTCGGATTGAAAAAATCTGCACATGTACTTCAATTAGGTAGTAGTGTGCGCGAAATTGTAAATATGGTTACTATTGCAGTAGTAGATGCACAAAGCAAAGAGTAAACCTTAGCAAAGTAATAGGAAATTAAGCCCATAAAATTTAAGATTTGAGTCAAATAAGTATTATAAAAGAGCCCATTGCAAATGAGTTAGATTTGTTTGAAAGCAAATTTAAACTTGCTATGAAAAGCAATGTGGCTTTGCTTGATACCATTATGACCTATATAGTAAAGCGCAAAGGCAAACAGATTAGACCCATGTTTGTATTTTTTTGTGCCAAGCTATTTAACAATGTAAGCGATGCTACTTATAGAGGAGCTAGTTTGGTAGAATTGCTGCATACGGCAACCCTTGTGCATGACGATGTGGTGGATGATAGCGATGAAAGAAGGGGCTTTTTTAGCATCAATGCATTATGGAAAAATAAAATAGCTGTTTTGGTAGGTGATTACCTACTATCAAAAGGCTTATTGTTGGCTGTGAAAAATAAAGACTTTCAATTATTAGAGATTGTTAGTACCGCAGTAGAGCAAATGAGTGAAGGAGAATTATTGCAAATAGAAAAGGCAAGAAATTTAAACCTCTCTGAAGAAATTTATTACGACATTATACGAAAAAAAACCGCTTCACTAATTGCCTCATGCTGCGCTATGGGTGCAGCTAGCGCAGGAGCCAATACTGAACAAATAGAACAAATGCGTTTATTTGGCGAATATATTGGCATAGCTTTTCAAATTAAAGATGATTTGTTGGATTATGGTGATGATGATATTGGGAAGCCCACAGGAATAGATTTAAAAGAAAAGAAACTAACGCTACCCATTATTTACACCATTAATAATGCGGATAAAGCAACCCGAAACTACATCATAAACAGTATAAAAAACCACCATAATGACAAAAGGCGTGTTGCTGAAGTAATAAAGTACGTAAATGAGCATGATGGTATTACATATACTCGCAATGCCATGATTGAATACAAAGAAAAAGCGTTGGATATATTGGCATTACAAACCAACAGAGAGATTGCTGAAAAACTAGCTATGTTGGTAGCTTATATTATTGACAGGAAAAATTAGTTCCCACCTCAATATTCAAATACTATAAAAATGATGTTGCGGTTAAAATAAAATACGCCATGCAAACTAGGTTTACATGGCGTATTTAGCTAAAAAGCCAATTCAATTATTTTAAAATTTCTCTTGAGATTACAATTTTCTGAATCTCACTAGTTCCTTCGTAAATCTGAGTAATTTTTGCATCGCGCATTAAGCGTTCTACATGGTATTCTTTTACAAAACCGTAACCACCGTGTATTTGAACTGCCTCAATTGTAGTGTCCATTGCTACTTGCGAAGCATATAGCTTAGCCATAGAACTGGCCAAAGCATAATCACCATGGGTATCTTTTAAATAAGCCGCTTTTAAACAAAGTAAACGAGCCGCTTCAATATTGGTAGCCATATCAGCTAACTTAAACTGAATAGCTTGATGATTCATAATTTCTGTTCCAAATGCTTTGCGTTGTTTAGAATAAGCAAGAGCCAATTCATAAGCACCACTAGCAATTCCCAAAGCTTGCGAAGCTATTCCTATGCGCCCACCAGCTAAGGTTTTCATAGCAAATTTAAACCCAAAACCTTCTTCGCCTATGCGATTTTCTTTAGGTACTTTTACATCATTGAACATAATAGAATGGGTATCGCTACCTCTAATTCCTAGCTTATCTTCTTTTTTACCTACAACCACACCTGGCCAATTTTTTTCTACAATAAAGGCATTGATACCTTTGTGCTTTTTAGCCACGTCAGTTTGGGCAATAACCAAATAGAATTCTGCAGTATTTCCATTGGTAATCCAGTTTTTGGTTCCGTTTAGTAAATAATAATCTCCTTTATCTTCAGCAGTAGTTTGCTGACTAGTAGCATCGCTTCCAGCTTCTGGTTCTGAAAGTAAAAAAGCTCCCCAGCACTTACCACTTGCCATTGGAACTAAATATTTTTGCTTTTGCTCTTCATTGGCATACGTTTCCAATCCCCAACATACTAGGGAATTGTTAACAGAAACAACTACTGATGCAGATGCATCAATTTTAGAAAACTCTTCCATGGCA
>JANMIV010000365.1:0-9662 GCA_031375995.1 Bacteroidota bacterium | reverse complement strand
TTTTTGTCATTCATAATCGCAAACTTACTGTTTATTTTCTTTAGTTCACTATGTTTGCTTATGAAGATGTAACTGTGAATTGCTAAACCAACAAAAGACTAAAACGAACTGTGCAGCTAGCCACTCCCCCTTGTTGCGTCTCCCGACCAACAACCATAGGCAATGCAAAAAGTATCAAGAAAAAAAGGAAGAAAAAGCCAAAAGGGTAGTTAAATCCAAATACTTGTTGGTGCCGCTTCGCTAAAACACACAACAAGGGCGGAAATCTCTAGCACTTTTCTATCCATTGTTGCGTCTCCAGACCAACAACCCAAAAAACGCTATCCACTTTCAACTAAAAACTGGCAAACCCCAAAAACTTGTTGGTGTCGCTGCGCTAAAACACTCAACAAGGGCGGAATAGTAATTGTCCATTATCAATTCTACATTTTCAATCACTTCCAATCAACTACTTCACTTCCCTAGTTTCAATCAAAAAATTATCCGTATCTACCTTAAAACTCCCCCTACTACTATACTTCAACTCCACCACCTTCCAATGGTTAGCAGGTATAATATACTCATAAGTACCCTTACTCAGCATCACCTTAATAGGCATATCAATATTACCCACATTCGTTTTTAAGCGATACTCCAATTCCAGTATTTTCTCCTTTTCTATAAAACGATACTCAAACACTGGCAAAGCACTGGCACGCAAATACTGATTGAAAAAAGGCGCAAAATTAAAACGTGTGCGTTTACTTATATAAGCTTCCACATCAGCACTTGTAAGCGTTTTATACCTAAACTCATGCGCCAATTCATACAAAGTATTAAACCAAGTAGTATCATTATTCAACATACTACGCATGGTATGCAGCATCCAAGTACCTTTATAATATACATCATTGTCCTTCCTCCCATGAAAATACACATCCCTTGGAGCTATAATGGGGCTTATATTTTTTATAAAACCCCTTTGACTTTTTAAATACTCCAAACTTTTCTCCAGCCCTTGCTTAAACTCCACATAAACAGCTTCCGTATAAGTAGTAAAACTCTCATGTATCCACATATCAGCGTGGTCTTTCATACTCAAACTATTGCCAAACCACTCGTGCCCGCTCTCATGCACTATAATAAAATCAAAACACCACTGGTTATTCTTATAGTTGTTTCCATAAGCTACACAACTTTGGTGCTCCATGCCCCAGTAAGGAGTCTCTACCAGCTTATAACCATCGTTCCAAAACGGATAAGGGGAAAAAAAACGCTCAAAGCAAGCCAACATATCATTTACCTGTTTAAAATGGGGCTTGGCTTGCGCCTCATTTTCACGCAATACATAATAACTCAACGGCAATATACCATTACTCGGACTTCTATATTCATCTTGAATCAATACATAATCGCCTATATTTATAGTTATATTATAGTTATTGATAGGGTAACTCACCCGCCAATCAAACTGCGAATAGCCGCTATCAATAGGTGTTTTACCAAAAAACTTTCCATTGCTCACCCCTACCAATCCATTAGGCACTTGCAAGTGCATCAACATAGTCTCAGCCTCGTCACTCAAGTGGTCTTTACAAGGCAACCAACAATAAGCACCTATACCCTCGCAAGCCAAACCCACCCAAGGTTTATTGCTACTGTCTTTAGCAAACACAAAACCACCATCCCAGGGAGCATTTTTAGCTACTGGAGGATACCCACTAAAAAAAACACTTATTTTATGCGTGCTCCCCTTTTTTATAGTTTGTTTAAAATCCAACACAAAAGCATTGCTATCCCTTGTATAAGACAAAAACCCATCATTATATACTATTTTATCTATTTGCATGGGCTGCATCAAATCAATCTGTATTTTATTAAAATTACTCGTTGCAGTAAACGTAATTTCATTCTTCCCACTAATAAATTGCTTATCAATGGCCACTTTCACGGTTATATCGTACATTTTCACATCAAAACAAGTGCGCATTGGGTTCAGTTTCCCGTGGGTATAATCACTTTTAGAAAAAGGTTGACCCATCAAACACAGGTCAAATAGCATTAGAAACACACCCATTATAAACCCTTTTTGTTTAAAATGAATGAATTGGCAAAAGGCAAGCATACAGTTCTTAAAAATTTTTTTCAAACATAAAGCTAAAATGTATAAACTTGCGCTACCAATCAAAAATCTAATATACTAAATGAATAATTTACTTAAAGGAAAAAAGGGCATCATTTTCGGTGCATTAAACGATAAAAGTATAGCTTGGCAAGTAGCTTTAAAATGCCATGAGCAAGGTGCCGAATTTGTATTGACCAACGCCCCAATTGCCATGCGCATGGGCGAAATAAACGGATTAGCAGCAGCTTGTAACAACGCACAAATTATACCCTGCGATGTAAGCAAAAACGAAGACATGGAAAACCTCATTGATAAATCAATGGAGATTCTGGGTGGCAAAATTGATTTCATACTTCACTCAGTAGGTATGAGTATGAATATACGAAAAGGTAAAATCTATACCGATTTAGACTATAAATTCATGCACGATACCTTAGACATATCAGCCATGAGCTTCCACCGCCTATTGGCCACTTGCTATAAAAAAGATGCCATTAACGATTGGGGTTCAGTAGTTGCCCTCACTTATATTGCAGCGCAACGTGTTTTCCCTGACTACAGTGAAATGGCCGATGCCAAGTCATTATTAGAGAGTATTTCCCGTAGTTTTGGTTACCACTATGGCAAAAGCAAAAAAGTACGTATCAATACCATTTCGCAAAGCCCAACCAAAACCACTGCTGGCAGTGGCGTAAAAGGTTTTGGCGATTTCTTTGATTATGCCGAAGCATTGAGCCCACTTGGCAATGCCAATGCAGAACAATGTGCAGACTATTGCGTAGCCATGTTCAGTGATTTTACACGCATGGTAACCATGCAAAACCTTTTCCACGATGGTGGATTTAGCTTTACGGGCTTTAGTGCCGATGTATTTACTATTGGTAAAGACGCAGAATAGTTTTTAACTAAATAATATAAAAAAGCAGGGCTTCAATGCCCTGCTTTTTTTATGCTAAAAATTGCGAGCTTATCCCAATATCTCACAATTCTTACTCATTTTTTAAATTATCATTCGCATTATTTAATACGTATATCTCACTCAGAATAGTAAAGTGAGAAACCGATATAATTGTAATCTACTCCCAAATCCTCATTCAAAATTGAAAAAATTCGTCAATTCAAATAAATTATTATGTTTGTTACATCATAAAATTAGACAAACAATATGCTCGATACAATTAAGCAACCTTGGCCATGGTATGTGGCCGGCCCACTCATAGGATTGGTTGTCCCTTTTTTACTCATTATTGGAAATAAAACATTTGGTATTAGCTCCTCCCTAAGGCATATATGCGCAGCAACTATTCCTGCCAATATACCCTTCTTTAAATACAACTGGAAAAAAGAAATATGGAACTTAGTGTTTGTATTTGGCGTTTTTTTAGGCGGAGCTATCGCCATTAACTTACTTTCTAATGGCAACCCTGTAATGGTTAATCCTAAATTGGCTGCTTCTTTATCTGAATATGGAATTAGCAATTTTGATAGTTTAGTTCCAACCGACATAGTAAATTGGCAAACGCTTTTTACACTTAAAGGCTTTTTACTAATGGTTGTAGGTGGCTTTCTAATTGGTTTTGGCACTCGCTATGCGGGTGGTTGCACTAGCGGACATGCCATTTCTGGACTATCAATGCTACAATGGCCCTCATTGGTTGCAACTTGTGCTTTTATGCTAGGTGGTTTTTTATGCGCCAATGTAATTTTACCTTTTATCCTCTCCCTTTAATATTCAAAAAAACATGCAAAACAAAGAGACAAATACCGATTTTGAAGTACGTTCATTGGATTCAATGTGTGTAAACGATAGCCAAATAGACCATAAATGGTACCACAATATAAAATATTTAGCAAGCGGGATTTTATTTGGAATTATATTGGTAAAAGCAGAAATTATTAGCTGGTTTCGCATACAAGAAATGTTTCGTTTACAATCATTTCACATGTATGGTGTAATTGGAAGTGCGGTAGTAGTAGGCATCATTTCCGTTTGGATTATCAAGCAATTAAAAATTAAAACCATTGATGGCGAAAGCATTGAATTTAGTAACAAAAGCTTTAACAAAGGACAAATTTACGGTGGTTTGCTTTTTGGCATTGGCTGGGCAATTACTGGAGCATGCCCTGGCCCCATTTTTGCCCAAATAGGAACAGGCGCCTCAGTAGTTGTTGTTACATTAATCAGTGCAATTGCTGGAACATGGACTTATGGATTATTGAGAAATAAATTACCTCATTAATATTGGTGCTAGAACCTAAAAAAGATACAGATATAGAGGCCACTTTAAAGCTAGTAGCAAAACTATTACGCTTAATTGTTTCCTTTATAGTAATAGCTGTTTTTGGTTTTTCCTTATACATTTACCAATCAAATACTGTATCAAATACATTAGCCAACAAAGAAGCTAGTAATTCAAAAGCAGATAGTTCAGCGTTTTGGCAAGCAGCCAATATCAACTCAATAACAGACCCCAAACAAAAGGAATTGGTAGTATATGGTAAAGAATTAATCATACATACAGCCAAATATTTAGGTCTAAAAGGAAGTGTTTCACAAATAACCAATGGCATGAATTGCCAAAACTGCCATTTAGAAGCAGGTACTAAAATTTGGGGGAACAATTATGGAGCCGTGTTTGCTACCTATCCCAAGTACAGAGCCCGAAGTGGTAAAGTGGAAGATATTTACAAACGCATCAATGATTGTGTAGAGCGAAGCTTAAATGGCACTTCCTTATCACTAGAAAGTAAAGAAATGCAAGCTATAAAAGCCTATATAGAATTTATTGGAAAAGATGCAAAAAAAGGCAGTAAACCCAAAGGCACTGGAATTTTTGATTTACCTTTTTTAAAAAGAGCCATTGACCCCGTAAAAGGAAAAGCGTTATTCATAGCCAAGTGTGTAAGTTGCCATCAAACCAATGGCGAAGGTGTTATCAATGCTACCCAAAATGAATATACTTATCCCCCTTTGTGGGGCGCACATTCTTATAATATAGGTGCTGGTTTATACCGCATGAGCCGATTAGCGGGTTATATAAAATACAATATGCCCCAAGGGGCTAGTTTTGAAAAACCACAGCTAACTGATGAAGAAGCTTGGGACATAGCCGCTTTCGTTAATACGCAACCAAGACCGAATAAAGATTTAAGTTTGGATTGGCCTAAGATTGCCGAAAAACCAATTGACCATCCTTTTGGGCCTTATGCAGATGCCTTTTCAGAAAATCAGCATAAATTCGGACCATTCCAAGCCATTGAAAACGCAAAAAAAAGCAGGAGTAAAAATTAACCATGAAGCATAATAATAACAGAAGAAACTTTATAAAATCATTGGGCGCAATTGGTTTGGGCACTACCATTGTACCCTCCGTTTCCCTATTGGCAAATAATACAGATGAAACGCTAAACTCCACTATTGGCGACTCCCCTGCCCCAACTGAAACCATAGTAAGTATATTACAAACCACCGATGTGCATTGCCAAATTCACCCACATGATGAGCTTTTTTGGGAAAACAATAAAGCTGTTTTCCGCAAAACGGGTGGTTATGCATACATGGCCAATATGCTAAAGCAACTGAAAGCGCAAAACCCCAATACCTATACCATTGATACTGGCGATATGTTCCAAGGAAGCGAACTTAGCGTAAAAACCACTGGTAAAGCATTTGTACCTATTTTAAATGCCATGGATTACAATTTATTTTTACCAGGGAACTGGGAAGTAATTTACGGTAAAAAAAACATGCAAACATTAATGGGCTCATTGAATGCACCCAAAATTTGCACCAATATGTTCCATGATTTAGGCGATGGAAAAAGAGGGGAACTCATATTTAAACCTTATGAAACTTGGAGCGTGGCAGGAATAAAAATTGGCTTTTTAGGTTATACCGATCCTCTGGTTCCTATTCGCCAAAGCCCCAATTATAGCAAAGGCATTATTTACTCCAAACCCGAGGAAAACCTAGCCTACTATGTTGATGTTTTGAAAAACCAAGAGCAATGTGCATTTGTAATTATCATTGCACATTTAGGCTTATCGCAGCAAATTGCTTTAGCCAATATGAAAGAATGTGAAGGTGTTAATTATATTTTAGGTGGCGACACCCATGAGAGAGTGCGCAAACCTATTGAATGTAAATATGCCAAAGTGGTGGAGCCAGGAGCCTTTGGCTCTTTTATTGGCAAATTAGATTTAACCATAAAAGACGGTAAAGTATCAAAAGACAACTATAGTTTATTGGAAGTATCTCCTTCTAAACTAAAACCAGATACAAAAATTGAGCAAGTAATAAAGGATAACGAATCCATTTATAAAGAACATATCAATCAAATAATAGGTTATAGTACCATTCCTTTATATAGGTATTTTGTAGTGGAAAACCCTATTGATACCATGATTTTAAATGCGCTAAAATGGAAGTTTCCAGCAATTGACATTGTGCTTTCAAATGGATTTAGATTTTGCCCACCAAGAACTACTCCTGATAAAACAGGAAACATTCCAATAACCAACGGCTTTATATTCGATATGCTACCAGTAGATAGTACTGTACGAACTGCCAAAGTTACTGGCATGCAATTGAAAGAATGGTTGGAAAAAGAACTAAACAACGTGTTTGCGAAAGATGCCTCCAAACGTTTTGGCGGCTGGGTAGTAAAGTTTAAAGGCATGAAAGTTACCTTCAATGCTTTTGCTGAAATGAACAACCGCACACAAAGCATTACCATTAATAATCAGCCATTAGAAATGGACAAATTATATTCTATTTTAGCTTGCGAAAGAGATGGTGACCCCGCAGACATGCTTTGTAGAATAAAAGGCGTGATGGAAGCCCAAAATACGGATGCTACTTTACACACTTTAATGATGGAATATTTAAAAGCAAATAACCCTGTTACACCAACACCAGAAAAAAATGCAATTATTTTAGATGCACCCGAAACATTACTAAGCCAAGTGAGTGGAGTTGATTATACTTTTAGATAATATGGTCAAAAAGAAAGGTCGGCTTTTGATAAAAATCCGTAAATGAATAGGATTTAGCCTCCACTGGCACCGCAACCTTCTAACGTCTCTAATAACAAGTTATTAAAAATCCCACGAGGGTAAAAAAGCCTGGTTTTGATATGTGGTTGAGCCGTTTTAAAATTAGTATTAATTTTTTCAAATATACACCGACCTTTCGGTGGCAAACATACTGTTTTTATCTGAAATGATACATGCTGTACGAAAGAAAATTACCTAAAATAATACTGCTTAATTGGGCAAGCTTGCTTTAAAATCTGCATATTCAGCATCAAACGTTTTACCAAACTGTGCATGAGCATGAATGTAAAAAAAGGATGAATTATACCAATCA
Organism: Bacteroidota bacterium; assembly: GCA_031375995.1. GTDB lineage: Bacteria > Bacteroidota > Bacteroidia > UKL13-3 > UKL13-3 > JAAFJM01. Next base: position 2,190 of record JANMIV010000365.1, on the reverse strand, counting down.
AGATTGTAATTCATAAATGATAACTAAATATCTCAGTAATGTGCTTTCAACCCATATTAGTTGCATGCAATACAAAAGAGGCTATTAATGACTGGTAGTGCGGTTACATTAACTTATATTTCTGAGCAATATGTTTTCCCAAACTAAAGTGAAATGATGAATTTACTTACAAAAGATTCAGTGCAGAAGCGTTCGCCATTGGAAAATAAACTGAAAATAAATGATGAATAAATCCTCTTCGGTTTGGCTAAAATCTTTAAATGTTTAAGCCAAAGCTGCTGTTAAGCGCATAAGCTGATTTGATAAGCTCAATTTTCATTATGCATAACAAGATTTAAATATTTTTGTTCTAAATGAATATATCATTACAAGTATTTTTTTTATTTTAATAATTTTTACAATTGGAGCCCATTTTAGTTTTGACTTTACTAAATATTTTCGTTTATTGCGACAAAATAATTAATTTAAAATGAAGAAAAGTTTAAAGCACGCTTTTAGGAATATTGTATTGGGAATATGTTTATTTACTGGTCCTCTGGTTACTTTGGCACAAAATCCTACAATAACCTCTTTTAGCCCAGTAGCTGCCGCATCAGGGGTAACTTTAACCATAACTGGAACAAATTTTAGTACAACTGCAGCCAATAACATTGTACAATTTGGTACCATAAGGGCAACTGTAAATAGTGCTACAGCTACTTCGCTAACCGTTACAGTACCTCAAAGTGCACCCAACCAACGCATTAGTGTAACTGTTAATGGAAAAATTGCAGTGAGCCCATTAAGTTTTAGGTTTCTGAGAAATTTAGGTAACATAAACAGCGCTTCTTATCTGGGTACAAATAGTTTTACTTTAGCAAATTCGAACAATTTAACTAAGCAAGCTTATGCAGACTTTGACGGAGATAATAGGATTGAGTTTGTAGCTCCTGGGAATGGCCTTTTTTCTATCGCCAGAAATACAAGTACACCGCAAAACATATCATTCAGCGCACCAACAACATTTACTTCAGCAAACTCATCGCTCAACACAGTTGCTGCTGATTTTGATGGGGATGGAAGACCTGATGTTTTATTGGGAAATGTTAACAACACTAATAGTTTGGTGTACAGAAATACCTCTGCTTTAGGAAATATTTCTTTTAATTCAACCCCATCAATAGTTACTGCGTCTGTCTATCAGCCAGGTTTGGGAGTGGCTGACATGAATTTAGATGGACTTTTAGATATTGTTGCCACTAATGAAAGTGCACAGACTATACGCATGTATTTAAACACTTCCACTGGACCTGGTAATATTAGTTTTCAGGCTATGCCAGATATTAGCACAATATCAATACCTTGGGAATTGACAATAAATGATTTTGATGGGGATGGAAGACCTGATGTTGCAATTTCTTCTTTCAATAATAATAATCAGGCAGTGGTTTATAGAAATACAACTACTCCTGGCTCATCAACACTTTCTTTATCAACGCCTTTTTCTTTAAGTAACTTTGTAATTGGTATGCATTCTACCTTAAGAAGTGCAGACTTAAATGGCGATAATCTGCCAGAAATTGTACTCGGAAGTGCAAACTCAACAATATATGTATTCCAAAATGTTTCATCCTCGGGAAGTATTGGTTTTAATCCTGCAATAGCCTATTCGATCAATTCATCATCTTTAGGACGTGGTTTAGATATAGAAGATGTGAATGGTGATGGCTTTAATGATATCATTGCTATGGGTGGAACTGCATCTACGATAATGCAAAACGCAGGTCTCTCAGGAAATATTACATCCAATTCATTTTTGACACCAGTAACATTTATAAATAGTATTTCTAGTAACCAATTTGTCGGATATGTTGTTGATTTAGATCGAGATGGTGCTAAAGATATCATTACACAAACTGAGTCCTCAAGTTCCTTCTTAATTAGGCGCTTTAATTTAACCTGCCCTTCACCAACCATTACCGCTCAGCCAAGTCCAGTTGCAACTTGTGCAGGCGCAGCTACCAGTTTTTCTGTAGCAGCTGCAGGAACAGGAACATTAACTTACCAATGGCGTAAAAATGGCGTAAATATACCAGGAGCTACTTCATCCACTTATACCATTACCAGCGCTGTTTTAGCTGATACTGGTAATTATTCTGCAGTTGTGAGTGACAGCTGTGTGGTTTTTCAATCGGCAGCCACAACTGTTTC
>JANMIV010000358.1:0-3985 GCA_031375995.1 Bacteroidota bacterium | reverse complement strand
AACAAAACTGCTCTTATTTGGCCAGGGCTTTTTGTTGCCATGTTGGTAAATAAAGTAATAGAACTGAATAAAAATTTGCGTTAGGTATTTTTTGTATTATGAAAATAAAAGCAATTATAATTGCATAATGAAAATTTGGATAATAATACTGTTAAGCTTTTTTGGCTTATCGTTGGCAAAAGGGCAATCAAGCAAGGAAGCAGACCAGCTTATTGATAAAATAAGTAAGAGATATAAAAAGTTTAAATCCATAAAAGCCGATTTTACTTATAGTATTGAAAGTAAAGCTGAAAAAATAAATGAAAAGCAAAAAGGTACTATTATCATCAAGGGAAACAAATTCAGACTTGATTTTGCTGGACAAACCATTATTTGCGATAACAAAACACAGTGGACTTATAGCAAGGAAATAAATGAGGTAAACATTCAGCTATATAAACCCAAAGAAGGTATAATAAAGCTTGATGATATATTTACCATGTATGGAAAAGGCTTTATTAGTAAAATAGCAGAAGTAGTTAAAGAAGGGGGAAGAGAGTTGACCGTAATTGAGTTGGTGCCGAAAGACAAGAAGAAGAATTACTTTAAAATAAAGCTGTATGTTGAAAAAAACAACCAGCAAATTATTAAATCGGCTATATTTGATAAAAATGGAAGTATTCATACATACACCATTACCAATCAAATTCCCAATATTAAATTTGATGACGGCTTTTTTACTTTCAATACAAAAAAGTATCCCAATATTGAAATAAATGATATGAGATAACATGAAAAGAGCTTTAGGCATATTGATTTTTATTCTTTTAGTATTCAGCTTGATAGGTGCTTACCTCCTGTATAAAAGTTCTGCCCGCTCCAACCTAAGTGGTATTGATGTAATGGTTGAAAAACATTTTAAAGCGTATCCTAATTATTATACCAACTCAGAAAAATTTACCGATACATTAAGCCTTGCCATTACCGCAATGAAGTATTATACCATAGGTAATTACAATTTAGCTCTCAACGCATTCCAAAAATACGAACCCTTATTAGAGGATGACGGCTATTACTATCTATATATGGGTATTTGTTATTTAAAAACAGGTTATAGTAGTTTAGCTATTCGCCAGTTTACAGAATCCATGAACTCTTTTAGCACTTTTAACGAAAAAATAGCTGTACGCTGGTATATGGCTTTAGCCATGCTAAAAGCAGAACGCATTGAAGATGGAAAAGCAATTTTGGATCAACTTATAAAAGAAAATACGGTTTATAAGAAACAAGCTAGTGATATACTAGCCGAATTAGATTGATTTTTTAGTATTTAAATTGCTGTGCTTTTGGCTATAAACAAAGTAAATCATCAATCCAATTATTAGCCATAACCCAAATGCAATCCAATTACTTTTACCCAACTGGGTCATTAAGTAAAAATTGGTAATCATACCCAATACTGGCAAAAGTGAAAACCGGTATAAAAAGGAGAAAATAGCCATAATGGTAAACAATATCCAAAAGCTGTAAGCAGGAAAATATACAGCCCAATTCAATTGTAGGAATATTTTACTCTCATCAAACACAATAAATAAAAATAAACTTACCAAATAAATAAGTGGCAGAATAATACGTCCGCTAATATAAGGCACTCTAAAACCTTTATGGTCTGCATTGCGGTGTGTTTCCATTTGAATAACTCCGGCATTTACCAGCACAAAAGCAAACAAAGTACCTATGCTACTCAAATCTGTTACTTCTCTTAAATTCATAAATAAAGCTGGAATTGCTACCAAAGCCCCTGTTACAAGGGTAGAGAAATAAGGCGTTTTATACTTAGGATGTATGGCACTAAACTTTTTAGGAAGCAATCCATCTCTACTCATACTCATCCAAATACGAGGCTGACCATTTTGAAATACCAATAATACGGAAGCCATTGCAATTACAGCACTTACAGCTACTATTCCGCTCATCCAAGTTACATTTAGGTAAGAGAATACAAACGACAATGGATCGCCAACGGCCAATTGTTTGTAGCTTACCATGCCTGTTAAGGTAAGTGAAATAAGTATATACAAAACCGTACATATAATAAGGGAAGCAATCATAGATTTTGGCAAATCGCGTTCAGGGTTTTTACACTCCTCAGCGGTAGTAGCCAAAGCATCAAAACCAATATAAGCAAAAAATACAGACGACACACCTTGTAGCACTCCCGCTAGTTTATTGGGCATAAAAGGACTCCAGTTCTCTGGATTTACGTAAAATGCACCTACAATAATTACTAAAACAATCACAAAAAGCTTAATGGCTACAAATAAATTACTAGCCTTCTTTGTTTCGTGCACGCCTCTATAAATTAATGCGGTTATAGCCAACACGATTCCGACAGCCGGCAAATCAAATATTATTTTTAAGCTGCCCATTTGAGGTGCATTTTGCCAAGCTAAAAACTGCTCTTTTAGCATAGGAGCAATGGTTTGGCTAGATGAGATTGCATTATTATAAGCGGCAAAACCTTCTTTGGCCGTGGCATAATCCATGGTTAAAAATGCGGGAATATGTATATTTAAACCTGCGAGAAGCCCTGTAAAGTAGTCGCTCCAACTAATGGCTACTACTATATTGCCTATACCATATTCCAAAATTAACGCCCATCCTATTATCCATGCTATTATTTCGCCAAAAGCAGCATAAGCGTAAGTGTATGCACTGCCACTTATGGGAATGGAAGAAGCAAACTCGGCATAACTCATAGCAGAAAATCCACAGGCTATAGCGGTAAATATAAACAATAAAATAACTGCTGGACCTCCGCTTGCACTGGCATTGCCTATAGTACTAAATATACCTGCACCTATAATGGCAGCTATGCCCATTGCCGTTAAATCTCTAAGCGAAAGTGTTTTATTCAATTGGTGTGCGCCTTCGCTTGTCTTTTTTGCTTCTTTAAGTATATGGCTTACTGATTTTTTGCGTAGGAGTGAATTCATGTAGCTTGTGGTCTTTGTTAGGTGCAATTAATTACTTTAAATTGAATTATTCCAAGTTTAATGACAGCTTTTTTATTACTCTACCCATATTGGTATGTATATGTATAAAGTAAGTCCCGCTTTTCACCTCATGGCATCGTATGGTATAGTTTTGTGCGTCTGTTTTTAGTATATCTACTTTATGCAATTGTTTTCCCTCTGCATTGTATAGGTTTATATGCTTTATAGTTGCGCTATTAGCAATTATTTTAAACTCCTTTTGAGCAGGGTTTGGATACACTTGAATGTCATTGGCTTGTACTTGTATATCTTTTGTGTTTGTTGTATTAGTAAATAACCAATCGTAGCAATTGCCAAATTCTGCATTCCAAAAACTTTCAGAATGAGAGCCATTGGGTTTTATGATATTCTTTAAGGCCACATTATTGGTATAGCCTTTTTTTTGCAACAGTCTATTCATACTATCTTGCCAAAATACCATATTGCCTGCTTCGTTTTGTCCGCATACAAAATAAAATTTTTGCCCTTCGCTTTTGGCTTGTTCAAGTGCGTAAGCAAATAAACTATCCGTAAACCAATAAGCAGGAGAAAAAATACCCATTTTGCCAAATACATTGGGGTACTTTAATGCTGCATAGGTGGTAATAATGCCTCCCATACTGCTTCCCATTATTCCAGTATTTGCCTTATCGCCTTTGGTTCGGTAAGCAGAATCAACAAACGATTTTAAGGTATTGACTATAAAGGCAAGGTATTGATTTCCTTTGCCTCCTCCATACTGTTTATTTACAAATGGCGAATACTCGTTTATACGACTGGCTCCTCCATTGTCTATTGCCACTACAATGCAACCAAAATCGCCATTGTTTTGTTTGGCACTTAAAGTTTCGTCTACACCCCATTCCCCTGCAAAAGAGGTGAGTTTATCAAAACAATTTTGTCCATCGTGCATGTATATAACGGGGTAGGTTTTACTTGTATTTGTAGTATATATGCACGATGGACAAAAT
>JANMIV010000336.1:0-8072 GCA_031375995.1 Bacteroidota bacterium | reverse complement strand
ATCAACCAAGTTTTTAGCATCAAAACCTACTTGCAATCTATTAGGATATTTAGACTTTTGTTTCGCTAAATAAAAAATTCCTGTAATAATTTTTTCAAAATCTTCTTTATTGTCAAAGGATTTAATTTTTTCAAATCTATATTTCAATTCAGATTCTAGACCGTTTTTAACCAATTCCAATATTTTAAAGTTGAACTCCTCTTGAGTTAATAGCCTTCTTGCATCACTAAATTCAACTTCTGAAAGTGAACCTTCTGAAAGTGAATATGCAAAATACCTATTAAACATTGTTGGAACTGTTACTGAAATATGACTTCGTTTAATAGAATAATAAGGTTGATTACTTCCAAAAATACCACCTAATAAATTTACTATTTTATCAATTTCGTTTTCTTTAATTGACAAATCTGAAAAATTCATTCTTAAATATAACTCCAAACTTATTTTACAATTTTTAAATTTATTATTTATTTCTGAGATTTCTTGTTTTTCAAGTTCTTTAAATTGATATTTGGCATAGGTATTTTCATCTCTTGTTACTTCCAAAAATTTTTCAGTATTTTTATATAATAATTCATAAACAGATGGGTATTTTAAGCGAATAAGTTCTAATCTTATAAATTCACTTAAAACAACATCTTCTAATAAACTTTGAATATTTAAAATTAACCCATTTGCAAGTCGAGTCACATCTCTTAAATTTTCTAACCATTCATTTAAATAGGTTGGGATACCACTGCTTGAAGAGCCAATAACAGCATCATTTATTGCATGGTGATGTTTAACAGGAAGTTTTTCAATTAGCATTTTAGCTAATTTTTCTCTTAAGATAATTCTATCGAAGTGGGGTAAACTTATTTCGATTTGAAAAATTTTCTCTAGAAATTGCTCCTGATTATAATTATTATGGTCTTCTAAGGCTTTAATTACATAGTTCCTGTCGTAGGCAACAACAAAAAAAACATTACAAAAATTAGCAGTATTCCTTATCAATCTAATAACCTCCACAATTTCTTCCTTATCCAAACGGTCTAAATCGTCAATATAAATTATAAGTTTTTTATCTATATTTTTTAAAGCTTCATTTATATCATAGAACAAACTGCTTTTAGTTTCATAATCAGTAATTTTATTTACAATCGATTGAAACGATTTGGTTAAATTATTATCATTAATTGCTAATAATTTACTCGAATAAGAATTCAAAAGTTTTGACAGAGTTGAATGATAGGGACTAATACTTTCTTGAATTTTCTCGAAAAAATCTTGAATGATTCCTTTAGGAGAATTTGAATCCCAAGGATTAAAATCGACTTCAATAATATTATGAGCGTCAAGATTAGTCTTTAAAATATTTATAAAGGATGTTTTACCATTTCCCCATTTTCCATTAATTCCAATCGCGAATGAATTTTTAAAATTACTTGATATTATTCTTTCTGCTAATTGATTTGCATATTTTGAATAGCTAAGTTCATCAGTTCCATTTTTGCCAATAGCTACATCATTAATAAATGAAATTCCTTTATTTTCAGCAGGTTTTAAGGTGGTTTTATTTAGAAGAATCCATTGTATTATTAGTAATATAACCAAGGAATCAAAATAGTTTATTGAATTAATGAAATAAAAAGGTTTAAAACTCCAAACTTCTCCCCAAAACCTATAATACAAATAGAATAGCACAAATAAAATATTTATCAAAAGCACTTTATTAGAAACTGTAAACCTGTATTTATTAGAACGATAAATGGCAGATATCCCAAATAATGCTATTAGTAATATAATCAAAGTATCATTGCACCAAGTAGATTCAACATAATCAAATACATATTTAACGACTGTATTGCTAAGAATGCTTTCGAAAAGTTTATGAAACAAAACGTAAATAAAAAGAATAACTAAAATAAATAATCGTTCCTTTTTAAAAATAATTCTATAAATAGTTTCTATAATTTTCATTGAATTTTCAGTAATTATATTTCTCAACCTAGACCTTTTGTAACTAATAACAAATTTTGTAATTATTACACTGAAGTCCTTGTGAAATTAGTGCAAGCAAAGTTTTTAGTTTGATATTACATCAGAAGCATAAGCTAAACAAGCATTTATGTGTTCATTGTTCAAGCTTGGATACATTTCAATAAGTTGAGCAGAAGTAGCGCCTTCAGAGAGTTTTTTCAAAATCAATTCTACAGTAATTCTAGTACCTTTAATTACTGGTTTTCCTAGCATGATATTGTAATTTGATTCAATATAGTCTTGAAAGTTCATAAGTCAAATATAATAAACAATTGATTTTATTTCAAATAAATAACCACAGCTCTCGCAAGTGTTTAGCGAAGCGCACTTGTGAGGATAAATAAGCTAAGTTTATAACTTTACCAATAATCAATTTAAATTCCAAAAATTAAAATAAATTCGCAGTTACAATTTCCCTTTGATTATGTATAAATACAGCCCTATAAACAACGAACTTTTTAAGCTAAATCGTGCCAATTTTGTTAAGCAATTAAAGTCAAACAGTATTGCTATTTTCAACTCAAACGATGAACATCAATGGAATGGCGATGCTACCCATAAATTCAAGCAAAGCAGCGATATTTTTTACCTAAGTGGTATTGACCAAGAACAAAGCATTTTGGTTATTTATCCTAATAGTCCCACGCCTGAACTGCGCGAGGCATTGTTTATTAAACAAACCAGCGATTTAATGGTAACTTGGAATGGTTATAAGCTAACCCAAGCGCAAGCCCAAGAAGTAAGTGGTATAGCCAACGTGTTTTGGTTAGACGATTTTGAAGCTAAAATTCGTCCAGCTATTAATTATGCCCAAAATATTTATTTAAGTTTAAACGAAAACGATCGTTCTACTATAAACACACCTTACAAAGATTTGCGTTTTGCCAATGAAATGCGTGCTAAATACCCTTTGCACGAGTTTGAGCGCGCTGCGCCCATTATTCAGCGATTGCGTGCTATTAAATCGAAATACGAATTGGAATTAATGAACATAGCTGTAGGAATTAGCGAAAAAATGATTCAACGTCTTTTTAAGTTTGTAAAACCAGGTGTTTGGGAGTATGAAATTGAAGCAGAGATTATTCATTCGTATATTAGTAATCGTGCCAACGGACATTCCTTTCAGCCAATAGTAGCCAGTGGGCAAAACTCTTGTATTTTGCACTACAACGACAATAATCAGCAGTGTAAAGATGGAGATATTATACTGATTGATAGTGGAGCTGATTATGCCAATTATGCCAGCGATATGACAAGGGTAATTCCAGTAAATGGTCAATTTACTGCTCGCCAAAAGCAAGTATATAATGCGGTATTGCATGTAATGAATGAGGCAAAAAAATTATTGAAACCTGGGGTTATGCTTATGGAATACCAAGCGCAGGTAGGCTTAATAATGGAAGAGCAACTGGTAAAATTGGGTTTGCTAACAGCTGATGATATAAAGAAACAAAATCCCAATTGGCCAGCTTATAAACGCTATTTTATGCACGGAACCAGCCACTTTTTAGGCATAGATGTGCATGATGTTGGTATGCGTTATGAGCCAATGAAAGCAGGTATGACATTTAGTTGCGAACCGGGTATTTATATTAAAGAAGAGGCCATTGGTATTAGGTTGGAAAATGAGATTTTAATTACTGAAAGTGGTTGCGAAGATTTAATGAGCCATATTCCTATTGAAGCGGATCACATTGAAGAATTGATGAATAAGTAAAAAAGCTTCTGGCCGCTGGCTTCTAGCAAATTGTAAATAGTATTTTAGTCCGTAGTTGGTTTCCTCACCAACTTCATAAATTTGAATAATTTTGATAGATATAGACAAAGCCTTCAATGATAAAAATCCGCAGTTATACAAATTACTGCCGGGTTTTTTGTTGCGTTGGATTAAGCGTATGGTGCATCAGGATGAAATAAACCAGTTTGTAATTGAAAGTGAAAACAGAAGTGGGATTGAATTTGGTGCCAATGCTGTGCTTGCCTTAGGTGCTAAAGCGGAATCAATTGGATTGGAAAATATTCCTAAAAGTGGGGGTGTTATCATAGCGTCTAATCATCCTTTGGGTGGTGCTGACGGTTTGGCATTAATTGGCGAAGTAGGCAAAGTACGCAGCGATTTAAAATTTATTGTGAATGACTTATTGATGCAATTTAAAACGCTGGAAACGGTGTTTATTCCAGTAAATAAGCACGGTACTAATACAAAGCAAAATTTACTTAGAATAGAACAATTGTATGCGGAAGGATACTGTATATTGATATTCCCAGCAGGTTTATGTAGTCGCAAGCAAAATGGAAAAATAATTGATTTACCTTGGCATAAGAGTTTCTTGAGCCAAGCCATAAAAAATAGTTTGCCTATCATACCAACGTTTATTGATGCTAAAAACAGCAATAGGTTTTACAATATAGCTATTATCAGAAAATGGTTAGGTATAAAGGCCAATTTAGAGATGTTTTTTTTACCTGATGAAATGTTTAGGCAAAAAGGAAAAACAATACATTTTACATTTGGAAAACCAATACCCGCAAGCACGTTTGACAAAAGTAAAACCACCTATGAGTGGGCACAAGCACTCAAAAATTTTGTTTACAAGCTAAAAACTAATAAAGAAGCCCACTTTCAATAATGGGTATGTGCTGTAAAGGGTATGTAATTAAGCTACAATAAGATAGATAAAGTTCGATGCAATCCTTCCATTTACTCATGGTACATATTTTTTAATATTTTTAGTAATAGCTTATAAAATGTAAATATTTTTTACATCTTGCAACTATTATAAGATTGATGCAGCAAATAGTTGATAAAATAGATAGAACCCTTTTAAAAAGCGAACTCACGGCTGAAAGGTTTGTAAGACCCACTAATAATATTACCAATGAAATATATATTTTTGATGGAAATACGGCCCCAAATCTTATGCTGGAAGTAGGTCGCTTGCGCGAAGTTTCATTTAGGGAGGCAGGAGGAGGTTCTGGAAAAGAGGCAGATGTAGATGAACATGACAATGGAAAGTATTCCTATAAACAATTAATAGTTTGGAATCCGGAGGATGAAGAAATAGTAGGAGGTTACCGTTATGCTTTATGTAGTGATGTGGTGGATGATAGCGGGACATACCACCTCTCAACAGCCGAAATATTCAATTATAGCGATAAACTAAAGAAGGATTATTTTCCTTATACCATAGAGTTAGGTAGAAGTTTTGTGCAGCCACAATACCAACCTTCTCTCGATAATAGAAAAGGATTGTTTAGTTTAGATAATCTATGGGATGGTTTAGGTGCTTTAACAGTAATACACCCACATATAAAGTACTTTTTTGGAAAAGTAACTAATTATCAGCATTTTAGTAAAGAGGCGAGAGATTATATTTTAGCCTTTATGGATTACTATTTTCCTGAGAAGGAAGGTTTAGTTTTAATACCTAATCCATTAAAAACGGAAACAGATTGTACTCATTTTCTAAGTAATATAAAAGGTTTGCCTTTTAAAGAGGGACACCTATTTCTTAATAAAACAGTTCGTTCATTGGGGGAGTATATTCCGCCTTTGTTCAATAATTACATGAACTTAAGCCCTACCATGAAAACTTTTGGAACCGCTGTAAATAGCCATTTTGGTTATGTGGAAGAAACAGGTATTATGGTTACCATAGAAGATATATATCCTACTAAAAAAGATAGGCATATTAAAAGCTATTTAGAGTACTTGCAAAGTAAAAAATAAAACTATTATTTCTTAGCTTTTTAAGTGCTTTCAATCTGCTTATTTGCAAATATTTAGCATTATTTAAACGCCTTTTGTTTTGTTGTTTTGAAACATCAAATAACAATAACATGCTAAACAATATTTTATTTCCTACCGATTTTTCAAGTAGTGCTAATAATGCCCTCCTTTTTGCAATTGATTTATGCAAAAGAACCAATGCCTCACTGCATGTTTTATATGTTCAAAGCATGCCCATTATGGATGCCAGTTATCCTATGGATAGCTATTTGCCAATACTGAAACAAATAGAAGAGAGCGCCAATGCAAACTTAGAAGGGCTAAAGAACCAAAAGTTAATACCAAGTGGTATTGATTTTGTAATTCATCAATCAGTTGGTAATCATGTTGCTTTAGAAATAACTAATTTTGCTGAAAGCAGTAAAATGGACTTAATAGTAATGGGAACAAAAGGTGCAAGCGGTATAGAGTCTGTTTTAATTGGAAGTAATGCTGCTTCTGTTGTAAGTAAAGCAATAATACCTGTTTTAGTTATACCTCCCTCGGCACATACCACCCAATTCAAGAACTTACTTTATGCCTCCGATTATAATGAACCTGAATTCCCTGCACTCAATCAGTTGCAGTATTTTGCGGCTTTGTACAAAGCCAATATCAATGTATTGCATGTAAGTACGGAAAGTGATAACTATTTCGACATGGGAAACTCATTGTTTACATCTAAGAAGAATGAGGGTAAACTAGCTGATATTACCATTATTAATAGAAAAGACATGGAGATTACCGATGCAATTACTGAGCAAATAAAAGAACGACAAATAGATTTATTGGTATTGGCTAAGCATAACCGCAGCTTTTTTGATAGGTTGTTTCACAGAAGTATTAGCAAACAAATGGCTTTCCACACCACCATTCCCCTTTTAGTGCTTCATAAAAAAGCCTAGCGTAAATTTAATAAAGTATTTAAATACAGCATTGTTCAGGGCGATTTTTTTTCGTTATTTTGCCCAAAATGCAATTTAAAACCATTGTTGGCCAAAAGCCATTAAAACAAAAACTAATTCAAACCACCAAAGATGGTCGCATAAGCCATGCGCAGCTTTTTTTAGGAGCAGAAGGAAGCGGTAATTTGGCTTTGGCTATTGCCTATGCACAATATATTAATTGCTTAAATCCTAGCGAAGAAGATAGTTGCGGTGTTTGTTCAAGCTGTGTTAAATACCAAAAATATATTCACCCCGACTTGCATTTTACTTACCCTACTATTTCGCCTACTAAATTAAGTGTTGATTTAATAAGCGATTTTAGGGAGGCATTATTAGAAAATCCGTACCAAAACGATTTTGATTGGTTGAGTAGATTGGATAGTGCGGGGAATAAGCAAGGCAATATAACAGCAGATGAGTGCAGAGATATTATAAGAAAATTAGGTTTAAAAGCCTATGAAGCAAAGTATAAAACGCTGATTATTTGGATGCCTGAGTATATGAAAAACGAAGGCAATATTTTACTAAAGCTTTTAGAAGAACCTCCAGAAAATACCCTTATTATATTGGTAGCCAACGATACAGAAAAGGTGCTTGCCACTATTTTATCGCGTGCTCAATTGGTAAAAGTACCTCAAATTACTGATGCTGATATTGAAGAAGTGCTTACTGAGCACCATCAAATTGATGTAAATAAAGCCCAAGCATTATCACGTTTGGTAAGTGGGAACTATAATTTGGCGTTGCGGTTGATTGATATTGACCACGATGACTACCTCAGTTTGTTTATTGATTGGATGCGAAAATCCTATACCTATAATAAAGCGGGTAAAGATGGCAATACTACCGATGAATTGGGCTTGGTAGTAGATAGGTTGGCCAGTGCAGGCAGAGAACAAGTAAAAAGTTTTTTAACTTATAGTAGTCAGATGATTAGATCGGCCTTTATTTTTAAGTACGGACATGCTTCTTTGCGAAAAAATAGTGAGGCTGAATTGGCTTTTTTAAATCAATTTAGCAGTGTGTTTACACCCAATAACTTAGGTTTAATTGCTGCCGCATTGGATGAGGCTATTTTCCATGTAGAACGCAATGCAAGTGTTAAAATTATGTATTTAAATCTTTCTATGTATATTGGCAAGCAATTACAAGTGGTGGCATTAAAAAAATAATTGATTAATTTGCACTTGTTATAGTTGAGTTTAGGGATGCACATATTTTTTCTAAACTATATTTTTTTTGATGTTTAATGATTTAATAATAGATAAAGATAAATGGGTTGTTCAAGCGGAGGATGCAGCACTGGTGGCTGTTCAAGTGGGGGATGTAGCACGGGA
>JANMIV010000302.1:0-1723 GCA_031375995.1 Bacteroidota bacterium | reverse complement strand
ATATTTTTAAAAACATTTTGTAGTTCAACTAATTACAATTATACTTGCGGGCTTTTTTAAGCGAAAGGAGATCAAATAAATTGACAGAAACAACAAAAACAACAACAAATTTACCAGATTTTGACTGGGACATGGACAACGCTGGTTTTGGTGATTACAACCAAAATGAACGCGCTCAAATGGCATCGGCTTATGAAAAAACATTGTCGGCCATTACAGAAAAGGAAATTGTAAAAGGTACAGTAGTAGGTTTTACAGAGAAAGAGGTAGTATTAAACATTGGATTTAAATCGGATGGTTTAGTAGCAAGAACAGAATTCAGAGATTTGCCAGACTTAAAAGTGGGTGATGTGGTTGAAGTTTTGTTGGAAACAAAAGAAGATGCTTTGGGTCAATTAATTTTGAGTCGTAAAAAAGCAGTAAGTGAACGCGCTTGGGATAATATAATGCGTGCTCATGAAAATGATGAAATTGTAAATGGTTACGTTAAGTCGCGTACCAAAGGTGGTTTAGTGGTAGATGTGTTGGGTATGGATACTTTCTTACCTGGTTCGCAAATTGACACTAAGCCTATAAAAGACTACGATATTTATGTGGGACAAACCATGCCATTTAAAGTGGTGAAGGTAAATAACGTGTTTAAAAACGTTGTTATTTCGCATAAGGTATTGATTGAAGAGGATATTGAAGCTCAAAAATCTGACATTTTATCTAGATTAGAAAAAGGCCAAGTATTAGAAGGTACTGTTAAAAACATGACTTCATTTGGTGTGTTTATTGATTTGGGCGGTGTAGATGGTTTATTGCACATTACCGATATTTCTTGGGGCCGCGTAAATCATCCTGAAGAGGTATTGCAGTTGGATCAGAAAATTAACGTAGTGGTTGTTGATTTTGATGATGAGAAAAAACGTATTTCATTAGGATTGAAACAATTACAAGCTCACCCTTGGGATAGCTTAAATACTGAGTTGGTAGTAGGTGGTAAGGTTACAGGTAAAATTGTAAATATTGCTGATTACGGTGCTTTCTTAGAAATTGCTCCTGGTGTGGAAGGTTTAATTCACGTAAGTGAAATGAGCTGGAGCCAACATTTGCGTAACCCATCTGACTTTATGAAGATTGGTGACGAAATGGAAGCAGTAATTTTAACGCTTGAGAAAGAAGAGCGTAAAATGAGCTTAGGTATTAAGCAATTGAAAACGGATCCTTGGGTTGATATTGCAGCTAAATATCCGGTTGGAAGCAAGCACAAAGGTATTGTTAGAAATATGACTAACTACGGTTTGTTTGTGGAACTAGAAGAAGGTGTTGATGGTTTGGTACACGTAAGTGATTTAAGCTGGACTAAGAAAATTAAACATCCGAATGAGTTTGTGAAAAAAGACCAAGAATTAGATGTATTGGTTTTAGAAGTTGATAATGAAAACCACCGCTTAAGCTTAGGCCATAAGCAATTGGACGAAAATCCTTGGGATGCATTTGAAACTTTATTTGCATTGGGTTCTGTGCATGAAGGTACTATATTAAAAGTGGAAGAAAATTTGGAGAAAGTTTACGATATTTTCGCCGGTTTAACGTCGGAACAGCTCCTGCTCCAAAAGCTCTACAGGTAAGCACTTTATCGCGTGTAAGATGGTTTTAAATGCGACATTTTCTTGCAGCGGAGACGAAATTTTTCGATTGCTGTATTTAGATCCAAATGAGATGGGAAAAAAAGTTG
>JANMIV010000250.1:0-8911 GCA_031375995.1 Bacteroidota bacterium | reverse complement strand
TTACAGCCGACCATGGTAATGGAGAGTTTATGCTCAACAATGATGGTTCGCCCAATACAGCGCATACCACCAACGATGTTCCTTGTATTTTTGTGAGTAACGATGCCACATTTAAAATAAACAATGGAAAACTAGCTGATTTGGCTCCTACTATTCTTCAATTAATGGGTATAGCAATACCCGAAGACATGGATGGTGCAAGTTTGTTGAAATAATAATGGTTTAGTCTTCTGGTTCTACTTCTACAAAAGTAGTATCAAATTCCTTTTTGTTATTGATGGATTTTTCCAACGATAAAAGCAATGAAGGGAGCAGTAATAAATTCATAAGCATACCAAACACAAGCGAAAGGGAAGTAAGTATTCCCAATGCTATAGTGCCTCCAAATGAGCTTGCCGCAAATACAATAAAACCACCAAATAATGCCACTGCAGTGTATATAATACTTGGGCCAGCTTCTTCTAAACTTTCAGGAATAGCAATTGACATATCCCAATTGTGTTTCTTTAAACTATGGCGGTATTTTGCCAAGTAATGAATGGTAAAATCTACTACAATACCGTATGCTATACTGAAAATAATAATGGTGGACGGTTTTAATCTAATATGGAAAAAGCCCATTATACCTAAGGTAACAATAAGTGGAATAATATTGGGTAGTAACGAAATGAGCATCATACGCCATGAGGCAAATAGAAATATCATCATAAAGGAATTTAGAAGCAAAGCCCAAAATACTGAGCTTAGTAAGTTATTGATTAAATAATCATTTCCTTTTAAAAATATGGCACTAGTTCCAGTAAGTTTAACATTATAAGTGCTTTTATCAAAAATAGAATCTACTTTTTGTTGCACCATTTGGTGAATAAGTTTAATTTTTTTGGAACCTACATCCGCCATCTGTATGCTTATTCTGGCTGTTTGAAAAGTGCTATCCACCATAGACTTAAGCAAATTGTTTTTGCCATCAGATTTAGGCAAATAACTGGCAATTTCGCTCATGGCCAATACATCGGGCACTTGGTAGTAGCGGGCATCGCCATAATTCATGCCTTGGTTGGCAAATTTTAAAAAATCAACAATTGATACAGGTTTACTAAATTCTGGTATATGAGACAATTCTTTCTCTAAATGATTTATTTTTTGGAGTGTTACATAGTCCTTAATGCCATTCGGTTTTTTAGTATCTATTACTATTTCGTAAGGCAGGGTTCCTTTTAAATTGGTTTCAAAAAATTTCAAATCTTTATACACCTTATTTTCTTCTGGCATATCATCTACCACATATCCAGTTCCGTCAGTATAAAGTGCACCAATAATAGAAACAACTACCAAAGCAATAGTGGCCATATAAATGCCTTTTCGTTTGTTATACACCAAGTAGTTGCAGTAAGCCAACACTTTATTGAGTCTTTTTGCTTCTAAGTGTTTGGTATGCTTTATTTTAGGAGCAGGTAAATAGCTGTAAACAATAGGAATAAATACCAAACTTATAATATAAATAAGCATAATATTGATACCTGATACAATAGAGAATTGATCTAAAATAGCACTGCCAGAAAAGCTAAATACGCAAAACCCAATGGCAGTGGTTATATTGGTTAAGAACAAGGCAAGACCATTTTTAGCTATCAATTCTTTGATAGCTTTAATTTTGTCATTGTGTTTTATAAACTCTTGGTGGTACACATTGAGTAGGTAAATGCAATTTTGCACACCCACAATTACCATGAGCGAAGGAATAATACCAGTAAGCAGACTAATTTTATAACCAAGCAGTGAAATAGTTCCTAAAGTGCAAATTACACCTGCCGCAACTATGAGTAAGGAAAATATAACAGCACTTATAAAACGAAAAAAGATAAATATAAAAATAGCTGTAACCAACATGGAGAGGTAAATAAATACCTTTATTTCTTCCGCTACTTTACTACTTATAATGGTTCTAACGTAAGGCAAACCAGAGTAATGCATAGTGGTTTGGTGTTTTTTTGCAAAAACTTCACAATGTTCTTCTATTTGCGCTACCAACGGAATACGTTCTTTACTATCTAGTTTGTCCTTTTTTAAGGTAATAGCAATTAAAGTAACCTGTGTTGTTGGATTATAAAGTAATCCATTATAGAATTTTAAATTATCTACTTGATTTTGAAAGGAATCAAGCTCGCTTTGGTTAGTAATACTTTGCTGCAATAGGGGTTTTAACTCCAGTTTTTGCAGAGAGTCATTCCTAGTTAGATTATAGAGTTTACTGAGCGAAAGTACTTTTTCTACCCCATTAATTTTTTCTATTTTATCGGAAAGATTAGTCCAGTCAGTAAAAAATGGGTAGTCAAATATTTTGTCAGATTGCACACCTACAACCAATATATTTCCATCTTCCCCAAAAGTTTGCTTAAATTTTACATACTCAATGTAATCTTCGTCATCTGCTGGAATTATCTTAGCAAAATCGTATGTGAGTTGTACCTTAACCGCATAATAACCAAAGAAAACAGTAAGTAAAGCCAAAAAGACCAAACTTTGCCACCTATATTTTAGAATAAAATTACCTAATTTGCTCCACATAAATGAGGCGCAAAGTAAACAAATATTTTAGGCTTGCGCTTTAACTTTTTGAACCAATAAAATAAATAACATAAAAATACGTTGGCTAATCACTTTATACGTGCTCTAATGATAAAAAAAATAATAAGTTTCTTTTTTTCCTTTATCCCTTTTTTATTGGTGGCTCAGTCCAATGGACAATTGGGAGCATGGAACGTTCACTTACCTTATGTTAAAAATACCAGTATTGCAGCCATTGGACATACTGTGTATTGCGGTTCTGCCAGTGGCTTATTTAGTTACAACGAAAGCAATGGCGAATTAGAGCGTATTTCCAAAACGCAAGGACTATCGGATGTAGAGGTTAAATTGCTAAAAGTAAACCCCAATAATGGTATGCTTTTTATTGCCTATACCAATGGCAATATAGATTTAATGCTTAATGGAGAAGTGGTGAATATGCCACAAATATTGCAACGCAGTATTATTGGTAAAAAGAGTGTGAACGAAGTTACTTTTTACAACGGAAGAGCCTATGTAGCTTGTAGTTTTGGAATTGTAGTAATTGATGTTAATAAGGCACAAATACTAGATTCATACCAAAATATTGGGGCTAATGGAGCTACTTTAGAGATTTTTGATGTAGCTATTTACAATAATTTTATTTACGCCACCACCAGTAATGGTGTGTACAGAGCCAGTTTAACCAGCGGTAATTTAAGCGATTTTAAATTTTGGACACTTTTTAAGGCTTCCACTAAGAGCAATAAAATGGAAAGCTTTAACAATAAGTTATTTGTAGAGGTTGATAGTGTATTGAATGAATTTGACGGCACCAATTGGAAAGCATTGGAAGGCAATGGGTTTAGAAATGTGTTTGATATACAAGTAGCCAATAATAAAATGGTGGTTTGTAGTCAACAAAATGTATTATCAGTGGATAAAAACAATACTATTGATTTAACAGGAAGCCTATTCAAAAACGCAGCCGTAATTTTACCCAATAATAGGTATGCAGTGGTTGATGATTTTTATGGATTACAAGTTTTCCCTGGTGGCAAGTTTAATGGAATTGATTTTGTAACACCCAATGGCCCTTTTAGCAGTTTAGCAACCGATTTTAAATTTATAAATAATACAATGTACACAGCGGGAGGATACGCTCCCCTTTTTAATGAGGGCTTTAGAAGACATGGTATTTATTTATACGATGGAACCAATTGGCAAAATACCAGAGACAATGGCTTAATACCGGATACTATTTCAGATATTTTGACCTTGGCTTACGATGCGCAAAATGGAAAATTATACGGAGCTTCCTATGGCAAGGGACTGTTAAAAATGGATTTAACAGGTCGTTTAGAAACGGTATATAATAAAACCAATAGTGCTTTACAGGAAGTATTTGCAGGCAGTTGCAGGGTAGCCAGTGTGGCTATGGATTTTGAAAATAACTTATGGCTTACCAATCACTCTAGTGGTTTACCTATTTGCGTATTGACCAACGATGGAACATTGAAATGCTTTCCTGTTGGAACTGCATTTGGGGGTAACAATGCCGTTACAGCTATTGCCATTGATGATTTAAACAATAAATGGATTGCACACTCTAGAGATGGGGGGTTAATGGTTTATAACCATGGTTTGGATGTTTTAAATGGCAATGACGACAGTTATAAAGTGCTCACTAAAGACAAAGGCAATGGGGAAATGCCTAGCAATCAAGTAAATTGTATTACCAAAGATAAAAAAGGTGAAATGTGGGTTGGGACCAATAATGGATTGTGTATTTTTAGTAATCCTGATTTAATTTTTGAATCCAATAACCGCTCTTTTGATGCCAGACAAATAGTGATTAGGACAGGTTTGGTGAATTCAAACTTTTTAGGAGGCGAAAACATTACCGCCATAAAGGTAGATGGTGCCAATAGAAAATGGATTGGCACTGGTAATGGCGTATGGCTTGTAGCACCTGATGGTTATACGGTGTTGCAAAACTTTACCACTAAAAACAGCCCTTTATTAGACAATAATATACTGGCTATTGGCATAAACGACAATAATGGAGAAGTATTTTTTGGTACTTCAAAAGGAATAGTAAGCTATATGAGCGATGCTACCGAAGCCGATAAATCATTTAATGGAGTGGAAATATATCCCAATCCTGTAAGACCCAATTTTGACGGAGAAGTAAGTATAAAAGGATTGGCGGAAAATGTAAATGTAAAAATTACAGATGCGGCAGGTAACTTGGTGGCAGAAGCCACATCTAATGGCGGTTTTGCTACTTGGGATGGACGAAACTTTGCTGGAAACCGCGTAGCAACAGGTGTTTATATAGTATTTGCTGCCAATAAAGATGGTAGTAAATCTATAGTAGGAAAATTACTCTTTATCCAATAGTATTTAAGCGAACAACAGAACACTGTCTTCTTGTTTAACTATAATATTAGCAACAAGTTGCTCTTGCAATAATTTAGACCAAACTTCTAAATAGAAAGCCACATGCTCCCTGTCATTATTTTTGAGCGGTTTTAAATGGTTTGGTATATGGTTCAGTATGCCTGCATCTGATAAATACTCTAAATTCTTCAGGTCAGTAGTACTTAAGCCTTTTTCAAGCAGTCCAAATATCATTTTATCCATAGCCAATCCACTTGTGGGGCAGTAATCATTTAGTTGCTCAGACCAATCGCCCACGCCTACCATGGCATAAGCATGTATAGTTGCCTTATCCATATTGAGCAGCGTTTGGGCTAGGTTGCCACAATTACAATTGCCCATGTGTCCCCATTCATAAGGTTTTCCATTGCGCAGGTTTTTAGCAGTGCTTCTAAATGCCTCTATCAAAAGTAAACTCGGTTTGGCCATAGCAGTAGTTTATTATATATAAAAAATGAACAGTAAAATTGTTTTAACAAAAATACCTTTAGTGAGCAATATTGCAATAAGTTAAGAATCAAAGGGCAAAAAGCTAAATCATAAAATTTATGTAGTATATAAGTGAAGTAATTATAAATTTGAAGCATTATTACTATACATGAGAGTTACCGATATTATTAACAACGCTAAGTCAACTTTATTTTCCATAGAAATTTTACCACCTTTAAAGGGAAAAGATATCAATTCTGTTTTTAACGGTATAGACCCTTTGATGGAATTTAAACCTGCATTTATTGATGTAACTTACCACCGTGAGGAATATGTATTGCGCAAGCGTGGGGATGGTGGTTTTGATAAGGTATATACCCGCAAACGCCCTGGCACGGTGGCTATTTGTGCGGCTTTAATGAACAAGTATAAAATAGATACGGTACCTCATTTAATATGTGGCGGTTTTAGCAAAGAGGAAACGGAAAACGCTTTGATAGAATTGAATTTTTTAGGGGTGGATAATGTATTGGTATTGCGTGGCGACAATATAAAAAACGAACCCAATTTTGTGCCTGAGCCTGATGGCAATAAAACTTCTTTAGAATTACTGCATCAAGTAAAAAATATGAATAATGGCATTTACCTAGATCCAGATTTAGAAAATGCCAGCCAATCTAATTTCTGTATTTCCGTATCTGGTTACCCAGAAAAACACTACGAAGCACCCAATATGAGCTCTGATTTAAAATGGCTTAAAGCCAAAGTGGATGCAGGAGCAGACTATATTGTTACACAAATGTTTTTCAACAACCAAAAATTCTTAGACTTTGTAAAAACAGTAAGAGATTTGGGTATTGATGTGCCTATTATTCCAGGCTTAAAACCACTAACCACCAAAAAACAATTGTCTATTTTGCCAAAAGTATTCCATATAGATATTCCAGAGGCTTTAACCAACGAAGTAGAAAAATGTAAGGACGATAAAGCGGTAAAACAAGTTGGAATTGAATGGGCTATTCAGCAATCAAAAGAACTAAAAGCTGCGGGTACACCAGTATTGCATTACTATACCATGGGTTTTGCTGAAACTACCAAAGCCATTGCTAGCCAAGTGTTTTAAGTTTGTATCGGGGTTAATCTAATAGTAACTAATCAATTACAACGGGTTTTAACCCATTGCACATATATTATTTATTCGTCCCCATCTTCTTCCGCTTTGCTTAAATCAATTGCTTTGCCTTTTGGGGTATAATAGTTTTTAGTAAAAGTACACCAATGGCAATCTGCCTTGCCACAACCTTCGCTAAATTCTTTATTTTTTATTTTGCTATATACTTGCTCTATCTGACCCACCACTATGCTTATATCTTGCGGGGTTATGGCCACCCTTTCCTTATTAAAAGCACCTGTTAGCTTATGTGGTTCTACAAAATCGAACTCAGCCGTGCGCATTTGCCAGTCTTTGGTTTGGGGCGATTTATCGTAATCCATTAGGACTTTATAAAATACAGCTTGTCTCCAGTAGTCGCCACCATATTTATCTTCAAACTTGGCTTCTTTTCCTTGCTGTGTATCTGCCTGTGCTTTTTCTATATTGGGTAGATTGAACTTTTCCTTGGCATTGTCATAGTTCCCTGTTTTATAATCTACCACATTTACTATTTTTCCATCAAATTCTAGTTTGTCTAGTTTACCATTTAGGGGCACGTTATTTACTACTACATTGCGTATAGTGCGTTCTACACTCGTTATCTTATTCCACTCGTGTATATAATTGTTATAGTATTTAGGTAAAAACTGTTCTCCATATTCCTTCCTTAGTTTAAACTCTTTGCTAGTAAAATTTTGTTCGTGCCTGCGCATAAACCAATTAAAGTCTTTGAGAAGTTCTTCTGCTTGCGCAAATTGTTTTTCAGTACTCGCATTCATTTTCCTGAATAATTGCTCTAAGGCATGGTGTACTGCACTTCCAAAGGTCATGCTGGCACTTAATGGAGAAGGTACTTTTACCAAGTTGTTAAAGTAAAAGGCAGTAGGGCATTTTAAATAAGCACTTAAATGGGTAACACTTAGGGTGTATTTATCTAAAAGCTCATCTATAAAATCGTTTTGAAACAAATGGCTTTCCACGGGTTCATTATTGGTTTGCCATACTGCGTATTCAAATTGGGTTATATCATCGTTACTTACTTGGTAATTTGTGGTTTGTAAGCCAGCAAACTCTTCCAGTTCTGCCACAAACTGGCTTTTTTCCAATTCTTTTCCATTGTTATCATTTACGAGGTAACTGATAGAAAGCTGTTTTTTTGCCCTTGTCATGCCCACATAAAACAAACGTCTTTTTTCCTCCAAATCATTTTCTTTCGATATTTGGAAAAGCGTATCTGGCAAGCTGTAATTGTTTATTTTACGGGCTTTTTCCCATATATTGGCATTACAGCCAATTATAAATACATACTCAAATTCCAATCCTTTGGAAGAGTGTGTACTTATAAAATTAACGCCTTCTGTATTGTAAATAATTCTTTGTGTAGCCAAACTAATACTTTCTTCTTCCATCAAATCAATGGTTTCAATAAGCTGCTTGAGTGCTAGTTTGGTGTTTCTGGCGCATTCACTTTTTACAAAATCAAAAAAGGTATGCAGTACTTGCATATTAAAACTGCGTTCTTCACTTGTAAGTGCTTCAAACAACAAACCACTGTCGTGTATTATTTACTTTATAAGCTGTTGTAGGTTTAAATTAACTGCTTTGCTAATCCACGCTTCTATTTGGTTGCTTACTTTTGCAAAAGCAGCCGCATGGTTAGCTGGGCTGCTAAATAAATCGTTCTTTGCATTTACAAACTGATTGATTAAGGCTTTGCGCCATTGCAGTTTGGGTTTATCATAATCTTGGTTGTTATTGGTAAAAGTAATATGGTTGGCAAAAGCAGCTATTTCTATAGGTGCTAGTCCCCAAAATTGGTAGTGCAATATTTCAAAAAGCAAGTGTTCGCCACTATTTGGTTTATGCAGCTCAAAATTAATATAGCGCAATATATTTACCAGTTTCTTTATCAGTACTTCATCAAAAGCATTGGCTTGCTTGCGCGTATTTATGGGTATATTATTGGTTTGCAGCCATTGCATCAAATCATCAGCTTGGGCGTGTTTGTGGTACAATATGGCTATTTCCTGCAATGCTACCCCTTGCTGTTGCAATGCTTTTATTTGCATGGCAATATGTGTGCTTTCATGGGCTGCATTTTGGTAGGCATACAATAGTGGTTTGCTGTCTAATGGTGCATACAAATCATTGCTGGCTTGGAGGGTTTTATTGGCATCCAAGCGCAGTAAGTTTTGGCTAATTACCGCTTTGGAAGCATCTAGTATATGCTGACTGCTCCGGTAGTTTTGGTCGAGCGTAATTTTCACCAAATCATCACCCGTATATTTATCTATATAGTTTTTTATATTCTCTACATTGGCACCCTGAAACCTGAATATA